>NZ_JAYGIF010000159.1:0-38931 GCF_034931345.1 Pseudanabaena sp. CCNP1317
TTTCTGTGGTGGTAAGATGGACAAAGCTCATGAGGGTATCCTAATTATTGTGATTAATATCAGAATATCCTTATGAGTCCCTTTACGCAAAGATCTCTAGGTGTTGCATTTCATCCTTGAATTGGCGCAAAACTTACATTGCTATAGTGTTTTGCCAATTTAATTTTCATTGTGCCGTAGGCACAATGAAAGCCTCTATAATACCAAAACACAAAATGGCATAGCCATTTTGTGTTTTTAAAACCCTTACTGGGCTTGGCTTTTAATTCACGGAAGTGTTGTTACGCTTCCGTGAATTGGCATAAAAGCAAATGGCCTATAATATGGTGAAACCTATTCAGAAACACAGGAACATAGTTGGGCTATCTTAATTACCATAAGTCTTCTCTCGCAATATAGCGCCGCTCAAAATCAAAAAATTTATGAATATAAGTCAATCAACTTTAGCTATTCAGCAAGTAACTCGCCGATTTGGGGGCTTAGTGGCGGTGAATGAAGTGTCCTTTGATGTACAGGAAAATGAAATCTTTGGTGTGATTGGTCCCAATGGAGCAGGCAAAACGACTTTGTTCAATACAATTACAGGACTAATTGCTCCTAGTAGTGGCAAGGTTCTCTACGGTGGTCAAGAAATCACTAATCGTCGTCCCTACCAAATTGCAAAATTTGGAATTGCTCGCACATTTCAGAATATCCGTTTATTTGGTGAACTTTCGGCTTTAGAGAATGTGGCGATCGCTCGACATCTTAGAACTACTTCAGGTATTTGGAATGGAGTTTTAGGTCTACCACCAACTCATAAAGAAGAAAAGCTAACCTATGATCGCGCCCTAGAACTATTAGAACTAGTGGGCTTAAGAGATCGTGCTGATGTCAAAGCCAAAAACTTCTCCTACGGTGATCAGCGTCGTCTGGAGATTGCTCGCGCCCTTGCCCTACAACCAAGGTTATTACTGCTAGATGAACCCGCCGCAGGGATGAATCCCAATGAAAAAGGACAACTTAGTGATTTTATCCGCAGTTTGCGCGATCGCTTTGCCCTAACAATTTTGCTCATCGAACATCATGTTCCCCTAGTTATGGGACTTTGCGATCGCATTGCAGTTTTAGACTTTGGACAGTTAATTGCGATCGGCAAACCTGAAATTGTCAAAAGCGATCGGGCAGTGATTGAGGCTTATCTTGGCGATGAAGGTTAACACCATGAATGCTCACCCGCAGGATTGTGAAGCAACTCGCGAATGTTGGCTTCGATAACGCGATAGCCGACATTGCCATTGAGTCTTTGCCTACCTTCATTAAAGATAAGGGTGGGACTGACAGTAACATTATGCTCTTTCACTAATTCCATATCTTTAAATAGACTGGCATAGGCTTCACCACTATCAATAATGGATTGAATTGCTTTTTTGGGTAATTTGAGTTTTTTGGCAATTTCTAACTGAATGTGGCGATCGCTGATATTGGCAAGTTGAGTAAAAAATGCTTCGCGAAATGCCCAAGCTGTCTTTTCTAGTACCTTGTCCGACTTTGGTACTAATCCTTTCACTTCTAGCAATTGCACAGCACGCAGAAATAAATGTGCTGACAGGGAAGAATCAGGAATCTCTTGAGTCCAAACATCAGGATGAACAGAGATATGTTCAAACTTACTTGCAGTCTCTTTAACATGATTGCTATAACCAGTTAATCCTCCGCGATCACGCCATCCCTTCTCTAGTTTTTCATGGGCATTTCCAAATACGGAAACAAAGTGATATTCAATTTCAATATTGTCAGGGAAGGCAAGCTTTAGTTCTTCTAAACGAATTTGAGCAATGTAAGCCCAAATACAAAGTACATCTGAGAAATAGAAAATACGAATTGGTTTCATAGTGATTATTTTGGCATAATCTAAATTTTACGGCGATTTGCGTTTAAGCCGAATTCAAAAAATTTCTTATACTTAGCTTGACTAATAATTGCTGTAGAGCCAGCGGTCTTTAGCGCTGTCCATCTTAGTGGTTGTAAGGAAGTTTTGATGATGCCCCTTTATGTGGCAAGGGCTTTAGCCTCTTGTTTATTCTGCCTATAAGGGCGATCGCTATAATTAGTATAAAATCGTTCAGTAATGTTAGATTAACACCCTTTCTAAAAATCTAACAAAATTGTTGATAGTAAAAGATGCCACCAAGGTTACAGGTCAAAAACGAAGATTGCTCACCGCTAGGGCTATATGTTCTTCAATATTTAGAAGAACAAGACATTAGTATGAACCATCTCGCCGAGTTGGCTGGTGTACCACAACCACGACTACGTGGTGCTTGCTTTAAAGGAACTTGCCCTACGCCTGAGACATTGCGAAAATTAGCCAAAATCATGGGCAAGCATCATTTAGAGCTATATACCTTGGCTTATCAAGGCAGGATTGAGCAGGTTCCAGAAGATGTGGATGATAACTTGCTGGATATTTTAATTAGGCAAATGCTGGAAACAGCAAGGGAGCTTAATTTAGCTATGCCCAAGGTTCAGCCTTCTAAAGCAAAAATCCGTAAGGCTTTAATGGAGCTAGGTTTTAGAGAAAAACGTGAGGAAATTCCTTGAGGATTACTGACGTTATACCAAAACACAAAATGGCGTAGCCATTTTGTGTTTTGGTATTAATTACTGATGTTCCGTGGAACCCTCATCCCCCAACCCCTTCTACCGCAGGAGAAGGGGAGCAAAACCCATATTATTTTCTTTTTCCCCTCTCCTTCGGGAGAGGGGCTAGGGGTGAGGGCTTTACAGACCTCCGCGTAACACCAGTTAATTATTTGTCTCGGTGATCGCTGCGGCTAATTGCTGAAACCGACGTGGATCGCCTTCACTGCCAGAATTAATGCGCTCTTGTCGCTTAATTTCATAAAGTTGATTGAGAATATCTTGCCAATCATTAGAAGTTAGCGGTGATTTTTTCTCTTCAGTCTCTGATATTTGTGTAGACTCATGAGTATTAATAGATTTAACTTGTTGAATTTTTTGCTGAAGCTTTTGTTGAGCTAGCCAAACCCGACCACGAATGGCGAGAACTTCATCATTACAAGACATCAAATTGAATTGCGTTTGAATTTCTGCTAGCCATGTGGGATGTACATCAGCGATCGCGATCGCCAAAGACTGTAAGCCCACCACTGAGGCATAGCGCACCACCCATTCTTCATCTTGTTGCGCTACAAATAATAAAGCATCTAAGGCTTCTTCTTGAGCGATTTCCCTTAGTTCATCAGGGAACCAATGCCATTTCATTGTACCTAAACCCTTAACGGCGGCGCGACGTACACTCATCGCAAAGTCCGCAGTTGCCACTCCAAGCAAAGTTACCAAACCCCGTGGGTCACCAATCCCTGCTAAAGCTCGAATAGCCCATGCGCGTGCTGTGTAATTATGCATATCTAGGAGTTCGAGCAAAGACGGTACAGCAGCGCTTCCCAGTAAAATTAGCCCATCCACAGATGCAACTGCGGCTCCTGGATTGTTATAACTTAGTGCCTCAATCAATATGGGGATAGCACCTTCTAAACGAGCCGCCGCCAGATTTTGTACTGCTTCGAGCAATAGTTTGGAAGAATCTGCTTCTTCTACGGCTTGGATAAGTTGGGAAAGGCGATCAGTCATATAGATAGGTTAGAGAAGCTCTTTGCGCTCCTCTACTCTACAATAAATCATCCATCAGTACCAAAACTCTAATTGCTTCATAAAAAAACAAATAAAAGGGTCGCATAGCGACCCTTTTATTTGTTTGCCGTCACTATAAGAAAACAAGAAGAGAAAGTGGCGCTTCGCGCCACTTTCTCTTCTTAGGTAATATGCTTGGCGATAGCTATAACAACTCATCCATCAACGCCATGACTCTAATTGCTCCTTCGGTCAAATCTGGGGGAGTCGCTAGAACTATTTGTTTTTCTAACAAACCTTTAAGAGAAATTAACTTCAGGCTATTCTCAGCCATCGTATTACCGATCGCTTCTGCTGCCGATAAATAACCGATCGCCCCTAAGTCCGAAAGAACTGTCCGTCGTAGTTGTAAGTCATCATTGGCAAGAGCCGAAACTAAGCGATCGCCATATTGATCGGCAACCGCAGGCTCCGAAAGCTGATACATCGCTCTAGCCGCAGCATATTGCACTTTAGGAATCGGATGATCTAAAAATGGCAAAATGTGCGGAATCGCTTTGACTGCACCTAATGTTCCCAATGCTTCGAGAAATGCATCGTAAGGATGTTCTGGTTCTGAGTCGGCGCTAGCTTCAGAGTTAGGATTTTTGATTAACTCAATTAGGTAAGGTATGCAGGAATCATCGCCCAACATTTCTAACGATTGAGCCACAGCTTCACGCACATAAAAGTCATCGCATTCCAAAGATTTAATTAGAGCCGTTACAGCACGGCGATCGCCCAATTTCCCCAACGCCCTTGCTGCATTGCGTCGTAATGGATAGCCACCTGCCTCAGTGCGATCGGCTTCGTCGGCTAAAGCATCAATTAAAAGATCGATCGCTTCTGGTACATTCACCCGAAAACGCCCTAACCACCAAGCCGCATAAACCCGTAACCCCAAGTCTTCACTTTGGAGATTTGCGATCGCTTGTTCAATGGTTAATAAATTATCGTCTGGAATACCAGTTTCTTCATTCATAATTTTAATAAAGCTTTGTAGTACATAATAAGCAAAAGCGGCGCGAAGCGCCGCTTTTGCTTATTGGATTTAACACAAAAAGCACCCCATTGGGGTGCTTTTTGGTTCTTAGAAAAAATTAGCTAAGTGCATTGATTGCATAGTCGATGTAGGAGTTTGCTTCAACAGCAGAGTCTCCAGACAAACCATGGTTAGCCTTAACATACTTAAGAGCTTCAACGTACCAGCTAGGAGAAAGATCAAAGGTGCGGTTGATTTCTGCAATACCAGCAACCAAGTAATCATCCATTGGACCTGTACCACCAACTACGCAGCAGTATGTAACCATACGGATGTAGTAGCCGATATCACGTACACACTTGTCTTTACCAGTTTGGGTAGAAGCGTAGTTAGCACCAGTCATGGAGGTGGTGTAAGGGAACTTGCTGTATACAGCGTTAGCTGCGCCAGAAGCCAAAGAATCAGCCTTTTCGCTCAAAGCCTTAGCAGCAGCTAGACCAGAGGTAGCTTGACGGAAACGACCAAAAGCAACTTGAACTTCGGTAGAGCTGAGGAAGCGACCTTGAGAATCGGCGGCGGATACTGCTTCGGTTAAAGGGGTTTTCATTGTGGGATGTTCTCCAAAAATAAGTTTGTTAAGTGAGGTTTGGTCTAAAGACCAATTAATTTGTCGTAAAAATACTTGCTGACTGAAAACTGGACAAGACCAGACTAGGCAACAGCAGCAGCAGCCTTGTCGAAGTAGCTACCGATTTCACTCATAAGAGCAGAACAATCGCCACGGGTTACGCCGTTAGGATCGTTAGCAATTGCGATCGCTGCATCCTTCATTTTGCCGATACCTACAGCAACGGAAGCGCCAGGAGTACCAAGAGCCAAGTAGGTTTCTCTCAAACCATTGAGGCAACGATCTTCCAAGATGCTTGCATCGCCAGAGTAGATAGCGTAGGTCACATAGCGCAAGACGATTTCCATGTCACGCAAGCAAGCTGCCATACGACGGCTGGTGTATGCATTTCCACCAGGAGCGATCAAAGCAGGTTGTTCAGCGAACAAAGCACGAGCAGCATTAGCCACGATTGCAGAAGAGTTGCTGGTGATGCGGTTTACAGCATCTAAACGCTTGCTGCCATCGGCAACCATTGCGTTAAGAGCATCAATTTGGGAAGCACTGATATAAGCGCCTCTGGAATCAGCTTGGGATACTACCTTTGCAAATGCGTCGTACATAATACTGTTATCTCCAGTTATTGAGTAATTATCTTTTATTTTTTTAGACAGTCAACAATCTCAAACCAACTAATGCAGTCCTTTAATTGTTAATAGCTATTTTAATTGTTTCTGATTTTCTCTGTTGAGAAATTTAGAAAAACTTTGTTTTTATAAATAGCTAGTTTGTTCACCCTTGACTTACAAATGAGCGGCAAATGATTGCTGTTCATTTATTTCATTGGTTTAATTTCTAACCTATTTGTTTATACTATGTCGTTGGATCATTTTTTATTACAGATTGTCACAATATATGACGGCTTGTTTCGAGAGCTCGTTTTTGGGCTACTGATCGCCATTGATCCCACGTAAAAAGGCGGTTCTAGCTATGACAGCCGTACCTTTTTCATTCTTGTTTTAAAATTTGCTGTATTTTCAGCAACAATTGCTGGATCTGCTTGAAGTAGGCGCAAAAGCAGATTTTTGATCAAAAAATATGTTTTTTGTATAGCTAGGACATCAACCCCAAACAGTGGCGGCGCTTTGCGCCGCCACTGTTTGGGGTTTCCTTTTGTTTAGATAATTTGCAACAAATCTACGTCAAGATCCGTATTTTTAGTCTTCCCATAGACACGATCAATGATGGGACGGGTGTACCATGACCCAAATAAAATGCTGATACGTCCCTTTGGTGCTAAGACTCGTCAGAGTCGTCAACTCTGGACGTTCACGCTCTTCATCAGAAGCGGCTCCAAAGGCATGGGTTTCTAGATAATGTGGATCTATCCATCCATAGAGCAAATTAACAGTTTCCCCCTTGCCAGCACCATCTACACCACCAAATGAGAATAATCACTGGAAAGGAAGCAGTTTGGATATAAACCCAGTTTAGCGATATTAAAGCTACCCAAACAATTTGTAAGTCTGTGGTAGGAATAACTGCATAGGTTCAAATCATTTTGGACATTGGGTTTGAGATGAAGATGAATGATATAAATCGTAACAGACTAGACTTGTTCCAATTTGCGCTCTAGGTCAAACAAAAATCCATGAATATACTCTTCTGTCCACTCAGATCCATAGAACCGAGTAAACATACCCCTAGCAGGATCTTTTTCCGCTCGATATCGTAAATATCTGAGTTGAGCCTCTCTAATTTCGGCTAACTTCTGTGGATCAGTTACAGGCTCAGCGCGATCGCAAAAATCTAGATAAGCCTGAAGGTAATCTTTGAAAGCATTAAATACATGGGTTTGCACCACTTCATTCTCTTTGGGGCGAGTCCAGAGAAACGCAGGGGAGAAAAACTGACTTGCTTCTTCAGGGAAATCACCACCCCAAGTTAGATGCTGTTGATAGGATGCAAAGATCGGTAGGATCGACTTTGTGTATTTGTCCTGATAGTCAGGATCATCACGAAATAATGGTTGCATATCCAGCGCAATCAAATGCCCCCCAGGAAGAGTCACCAGATCGCCCCCAAAGAATGGCAAGTCATAGTGCAAATGTGGAAAAATCACAAAGTTTAAAACCTGAAGGGAACTTCCACCCTGCACATGAGCTGCCCGAATTTGTCGTAGCTTCGATGACTGATAGCCATGACTAGTGGTCAAAACTTCGTTCTGATGGCTGCCCTTGCCCACGATCGCCGATTTCGACTCGAAGCCTTCGGGGATTGGATAAGAATGTAAATCGGGCAATCGCTCTTTTAAATAGGCGATCGCATGATCTAAAAAAGGTTGATATAGAGTCATTTAAGCGGTCACTGCTAGGGGCTTGGCATCTTCAAACAAAAATCCATACAAAAACTTCTCTGACCATTCATGACCAAAGTAACTACTGAAAAGTCCAGAGGCTGGATCGCGATCGGCGCTGTATTGGTCATAGTCTTTCTGGGCTTTGACGATTCGCTGAATATCTGACTGATCTACTAGAGGTTTCGCATCGTCAAGCATTGTCCAATAGAGATTCAAATAATCTTTGAATGCTTCTAGTACTCTAGTTCTCACGGTTTCAGGATCGGTCTTTGCAAACAATAAATATTTGGAGAAGTATTGATTGGCATCATAAAACTTCATTTCCAGATTTTGAGCTAAGTCTGGATACTTATCGTGCAAAGTTTTGAGAGGATAAATGTATTTTTCTAAATAGCCCCGATCTTGAAATAATGGCTGAAAATCCATCACAATTAAATTCTTGACTGATCCAAAAGACAAGAAATCAATCCCTAGTAATGGCAAGTCATAGTTATGACTAGGATAGATGACGCTATTAAAAATTTGGGCGCTTGCACCTGCATCAATGTATGTATAGCGAATTTTCCGAAGTTCTGGACATTGGTAGCACCAACTGCGAATCGTTGCAGGGTTACGACCGCGATCGCTGACACAAGACTCTAAACCTGCTGGTATCAAACGGCTTTGCAAGTCAAACCTTTGAAATAGAGACTGTTCTAGGTAGTCAAGAAAAGGTTTATACATGAATTTTATGAAAAACTACAAATTTGTAAAAATCGTTTTTAAAGTCTTAATCCATGACAATACGAGATCAGTTCTTTATCCAAGGTGAATATGAGAAACTAGTTAATAATCCTTAACAAAAGAAGCTACAGCAACGTAAAAACATAAAACTCACGTTAAATGAATGCGGCGCAAAGCGCCGCATTCATTTAACGTGAGTTCGATATCGCCATTTGCGGCGTGCCAAGCACGACGCAAATGGCGATATCGAACTCACGTTCATTTATTTGGGTTTTGAATTGCTATAGCAATACTTAATAAAAAAGTCAGCCTATGGCTGACTTTTTTATTAAAAAGCAAAGAGAATAGCGGCGCTATTCTCTTTGGTGTCAGGTTGAGACTGCTAGCTCAGCACCTAAAGGAAATCCTAGTGCTTCTCTTTGGGCGTAATAAAGTTTGGCAACTTGGCGAGCTAAATTGCGAATACGTCCGATATAGCGCACCCGCTCAGTCACCGAAATTACGCCTCTCGCATCCAACAAGTTAAAGGAATGCGAACATTTCAACACGTAGTCAAAGGCTGGTAAAACTAGTTCAGACTCTAATAAATTTCCTGCTTCCTTTTCGTATTGCAAGAACAATTGGAACAGTAAGTCAGAATCCTGCGGCTTGCCGCCGAAGTTGCCGAAGTTGTAGCCGCTATGCTCGACTTCACCTTGGTGATGCACCTGTCCATATTTAATGTCGCCTAGCGTTGGATGCGATCGCCACACAATGTCGTATACCGAGTCCACCCCTTGCAAGTACATAACTAGACGCTCTAGCCCATAGGTGATTTCCGCAGAAACGGGGCGACAGTCTAAGCCGCCAACCTGTTGAAAATATGTAAACTGGGTGACTTCCATTCCATCTAGCCACACTTCCCAACCGACACCCCACGCACCGAGGGTCGGTGATTCCCAATCATCTTCAACAAAACGTACATCATGATCGGCGGGATCAATGCCCAAATGTTTGAGGCTATTGAGATATAGATCCAGCACATCATCGGGGGATGGCTTGAGAATTACCTGAAATTGATAGTAATGTTGCAAGCGATTTGGATTTTGTCCATAGCGTCCATCGGTGGGACGACGGCATGGCTCGACATAGGCGACGCTCCAAGGCTCAGGACCGATCGCTCTCAAGAAAGTATGTGGACTCATTGTGCCTGCACCCTTCTCGGTGTCGTAGGGTTGAGCAATCAGACATCCGCGATCGCTCCAATATTTTTGCAACGCCAAAATAACCGACTGAAAATCCATGCTGTACAGGGCAATAACACTAGTGTTTTTTATCCTATCAGCGATCGCACCGCAAATCTTCCCTCTCCTAATTATTCCAGCAATTCTCATTATGAAAACGAGTTTAATGTTTCCAGAGCCTTTGGCGCTGGAAACATTAAACTCGTTTTTTTGAATTAACAAAAGTGTTGCTACACTTTCGTTAATTCATATACTTGATATCACTTGATAGCAGTTTCAAGTTTGTGCTGATTCCAGAGCTTCTGATAAAGTTGAGACTCAGCCAGTAACTCGGCGTGAGTACCTACTTGGACAATTTTACCTGCATCCATAAGCATAATGCGATCGCAGGTTGAAGCAGCCGATAGATTATGTGTAATAAATAACACGGTCTTATTGGCAGGAAAATTTCCTAAAATCCCTGTGGCAGTCTGATTATCTACACTAGAAAGCGCATCATCTAATACCAAAATTGGGGTATCGACTAGCAAAGCTCTAGCTAAGGCTGTACGTTGTCTCTGCCCCCCAGACAATGTAATGCCACGCTCCCCAACAAGGGTGTCATATTGCTTCGGAAACTTGAGAATCTCTTGTTCGATACGCGCCTGATTGGCAAAGTTCTCAACTTCATGGTCGAAAGCTTGGGGTTTGCCATAGCGAATGTTGTCGCGCATCGTTGCGCTGAATAGGAAACTATCCTGCGGCACGAAAGATATAATTGCGCGGAGATCCTCAATCCGCATTTTTGTAATATCAATACCATCAATAAAAATTTGATTGGATGGAACTTCTACTAAACGCATCAAAGCACTAGCAAGAGTGGACTTCCCTGAGCCTATAGTCCCCAAAATAGCAATAGTTTCACTGGGATAAATTGTGAAGTTGACATTATTGAGCGCAGGTTGGCTAGCACCAGCATAGATGAAAGTGAGATCGTGAGCTTCAATTTTTCCTGTAACTTTCTCTTTATTAAGGGCGATCGCATCTGATTGATCCGTGATCGCTGGTGGCATATCGAGAATACCTTGAATGCGCCCAATACTTACTAATCCACGCTGATAAGTCACCATCACAAAGCCCAAAATTGCCGTTGGGAAAATTAGTCTTTCCACATAAATGATCAGGGTCAGTAAATCACCTATTTTGAAAGTTGTATTTACTGGGTTTGCTAACTTTTCGCCTCCAAACCAAATCAATACCAAGAAGCTAATGCTGGCAATTCCACCCAGTAATGGAAATAAAATATTCCGACTGCGTGCCATTCTCAGATTTGCATCTAGTAGGCGATCGTTTAATTTCCCAAAAGCTCCCCGTTCATTCTCCTCCTGAGCATAGGTTTTGATCAAAGCCATGCCATTGAGATCTTCTTGTAAAAGCGAACTGACATTTGATAGTTCTTCTTGCACTTCTAATTGTTCATCACGCAACTGACCGCTAAATCTCTGCACGATCACCAACATGATCGGATAAACAGAAACTGATAGCAAAGTCAGCATCGGATCGATCGCAATCATCGCTGGCAAGGTCAGACTATATACAAATACTGAATTGATGATGCTAAGTAGGGCAAATCCCATTAGGCGGCGAATATTTTCCACATCGCTTGTGACAATGCTGATTGTCTCGCCTGCGGAATTGTTGGCAAAATAAGTCGGTGGTAGCTTGAGTAAATGCTCAAAAATTTGTTGCTTGAGGCTGTATTCAATTTTGCGACCAATCCCAAAAATCCATACACGCGATACCATGCGGATGACCCACATCAGGGACGACAAACCAATAATCAGCCACACATAATGCATCAGGTTTTGAGAATCCATAGCCTGAATCTTACTAAGATCGTCAACTGAGACTCTGATCAGCCAAGGGATATATGTGCCGAGCATGTTTGCCAAAAGTAAGGCAACCGTACCGATAGCTAGGTCACTCCAGAAAGGACGGAGGTAATTTGTGAGATTTTTAAATTGCGATCGCGCCATAATATATCCATATTACTTGATTTTGACAAAAGCTTTCCTAGTAAGCCTTTGCGAAAATAAAGTATTGTTTTTCGTACTGTTGGCGGTAGTTAGTACGAAAAGTATAGCCACACTTTTGTGAATTAAAAACCAGATCTAGCAAGGGTTTTCAAAACTAAAAATGGCGATGACATTTTTAGTTTTGAAATTAGTGGTGCGGCGCAAAGCACCACTAATTCTTTGGTGGGAAAGGAGTAGCTACTTACTAAACGCTATAATTGGCTCGAAGCTTAAAATTTCATCTCCTAAAACTTTTATATTTCTCAACCTAATAACTCGATCGCATGGTATCTTCGCTGCCCCTAACCACAAACATCTCCAACACACCCATCACATTTCCTCTAGCTGCTGTGGTCGGTCAAGAAGCGATTAAAACCGCCTTACTGCTAGCAGCGATCGATCCTGCGATCGGTGGCATTGCCCTCGCAGGTAGACGCGGCACTGCCAAATCCGTCCTTGCTCGTGGGATTCATGCACTGCTGCCTCCCATCGAAGTTGCTGTTGAGTCGCTTAGTAACTGTGATCCTACTAAGCCCGACACATGGGACGATGCTCTAGTCAAGGCTATGAAGGACAAAGACAAGAGTGAAATTGTCACCAAAGTTATTCCTGCGCCATTCATCCAAATTCCGTTGGGAATTACCGAAGATCGGCTGATTGGTTCTGTGGATGTGAGTCGCTCGGTGCGCGAAGGTCAGACTGTATTTCAGCCAGGGATTTTAGCAGAAGCCCATCGTGGCGTTCTCTATATTGACGAGATTAATTTACTCGATCCTCAGATTTCTAATTTGTTGCTTTCCGTTCTCTCCACAGGCTATAACCAAGTCGAACGCGAAGGCATCAGCTACCAACATCCTTGTCAACCTTTGCTGATAGCAACCTATAACCCTGAAGAGGGCATTTTAGGCGAACATCTGATGGATCGGATTGCGATTAATCTTTCGGCTGATGGAGTTCTCTCCCTCGATCAACGAGTGGAAGCTGTAGATATGGTACTGGGCTATGCCAATTCTCCTGAAGCATTTTTGAGTAGTTATGACTCGGATATTGACGATCTGCGGACACAGATTATTTTGGCGAGAGAATGGCTCACTGATGTGACCATTTCTAGGGCGCAGATTCAGTATCTCGTTGCCGAAGCAGTGCGGGGTGGAGTGCAAGGACATCGTGCTGAGTTATTTGCTTTGCGGGTAGCGAAGGCGGCGGCGGCTCTTGAAAGTCGGACTCAAGTTAATGCAGATGATTTGCGTCAAGCAGTGGAACTAGTAATCGTGCCGCGATCGCCTCTTTCGCCAGAGCAGCAACAACCCGAACAACAACAGCAGCAACAAGCCCCGCCACCGCCTCCAAATCAAGATGATGGCGAACAGGAGCAGGATGATAATCAGGAGGATCAGGAACAAGATCAAGAGCAGGAAGATGAATCTCCTGAAATTCCTGAAGAGTTTGTCTTTGATCCTGAAGGTGTAATTCTCGATCCTGAAGTTCTGTTTTTTGCTCAGTCGATGCAAAAGCAAGGGCGATCGGGTACGCGCAACGTCATCTATTCCCAAGAGCGTGGGCGTTACATCAAGCCAGTTTTGCCTCAAGGGAAAAGCGATCGCATCGCAGTAGATGCTACCCTCCGCGCCTCGGCTCCCTATCAAAAAGCGAGAAGATTGCGTCAACCCCATCGCAAAGTGATCGTTGAGGATGTGGATATCAGAGCAAAGAAGCTAGCGCGTAAGGCAGGAGCGCTGACGATTTTCTTAGTAGATGCATCTGGATCGATGGCATTAAATCGGATGCAATCAGCTAAGGGTGCGGCTTTGCGGATGTTGACCGATAGCTATCAAAACCGTGACCAAATTTCGCTAATTCCCTTCCGAGGTGAAAAAGCCGATGTGCTTTTACCGCCCACCCGTTCCATTGAGGCGGCTCGTCGTCGTCTCGATACCATGCCCTGTGGTGGTGGTTCGCCTCTAGCCCATGGATTGACTCAGGCGGTGCGGGTGGCGATGAATGCTAGACAGTCGGGCGATGTTGGCTCGGTGACGATTGTGGCGATTACGGATGGGCGCGGCAATGTACCACTGGCGCGATCGCAGGGTGAACCCATCGATCCTGAAAATAAGCCTGATATCAAAGCTGAATTAATCGATATTTGTCGTAAGATTCGGGCGTTGAATTTGGGGCTGTTGGTGATTGATACGGAAAACAAATTCGTATCTACTGGTTTTGCCAAAGAACTCGCCGCCGCAGGTGGTGGTAAGTATTACCATTTGCCTAAGGCGACTGATCAAGCGATCGCTAGTGTTGCGCTAAATGCGATCGCCGATCTGCGTAACTAAAAAGAAAGGGTGCAAAGCACCCTTTCTTTTTTATGGCTCAATTCCTAATTCTCTAAGTTTTGCCGCAAGGCGATCGGCACGTTGTTTTTCTGAGTCGGCACGTTGACGCTCCTTTGCTAGCAAGTCTTGGATTTCGGCATAATTTAAGAAAGGATTACCGTCAGCATGAAACATTTTTAAGGTTTCATCATTAATTTCAAACTGAATTCCTAATCTAGGGCTTTGCCAACCACGAACAATAACGAGAGGCGCTAGACTGTCACCCTGTCTTAGCCACACTAATAAGCGATTAGCTTCATAGTCATAAATATAATACTCTTCCACTCCATAGCGATCATAGAACAGGAGTTTCTTATCCATTTCTTCTTGAGTATTAGAGGGAGAGAGAATCTCAAATACAACTTGTGGCGGAATATTATCTTCTACCCATTGTTTGTAAGAGCCTCGATGTCCTCTTGGTCTACTGATCGCTACCATGATATCAGGAGCAGTCGAGAGATCGTTACGACCTTGGACGGGATACCACAACAAATCGCCTGCAACAAAAATCTTCAGATCACTATTTTGATTTTGACTAAAAAACCAGTCAAGATTTTCTTTGATTGTGACAATCCAAATGAAATGCGTTGTATTACTTGCCATGGGCTGACCATCGCTTTCAGGGTAAATAATTTCAGTTGATGGGATGGTTAGCTGCGAAACCATAGCACAACTCCATAGGAAGGTAATTAATTTGTTTTATTTTACATTACACTAACTTTGAGGATGGGCGGCGCAAAGCGCCGCCCATCCTCAAAGTTAGCATTAACACATTATGATAATTGGAGCATAGACAATATTTTTAAAATTGCCCATGACCCGTAAGCAGAAAACTGCAATATTTCTAGGAATATTACTGGGGATTTTGATCGCGATCGCCAGTTATTTTCTCTATTGCCCTAGTCCACCTGCGGGGCTATTTCCTCCTGCACCAAACGTAAAAACTCGCACGATTTATTTTGTCCAGCATGAATGGCATTCGGGCTTAGCATGGGCGCAACAGCGAGGAGAAAACTTTGGTGTAGAAGAATGGAAAGACTCTCCATTTGTGGAAGTGGGATGGGGCGATCGCCAGTTTTATTTTGCGGGTGATCAGTCGATTCCTTCGATGCTGAGGGCTGTTTTTATTCCATCGGATAGCGTGATGCATGTGACAAGCTTTGCAGAAGCACCTGAGAAATTTTTTAAATTTCCTATTTTGCCGATAGAGCTATCAGAGGCGGGATTTCAAAATTTATTTGCTCATGTGAAGCAGACCTTTGCAGTTAATGAAAAAGGTGATCGCTCAGCAGCGATCGGGAAAGGTCAATATGGAGTGAGTAGTTTCTATGCGGCTGTGCCGAGATATTTCTCGGCTTTTAATTGCAATACATGGGCTGCTGAGGCTTTACGCAATGCAGGAGTTTCCGTTTGTCCTAATCGGGCAATTTTAGCGAAAAATCTTGGTGAGCAAATCAAATCTTTACAAAACACAAGTAAGGGCAATTCATGAATTGCCTTTAAGTCTTTAAAATAAGAACCCGATTTTTGATGGCGCGGCAAAGCCGCGCCATCAAAATTAAATTGCAGAACCCTTACGTAAATTCTTTTAAAGCCGATCGCAAGATTTCCGCAGTTTCATAGTTCTGTTGTTGCTCGTGGAGTTGGATTGCTCTGGTGAAGGAGGCGATCGCTTCTGGGAAATAGCCTACTTTCATCAGTACTACACCTAAATTCTGATATGCATCGGCATAATTAGGCTCAAGGGAAATTGCTCTTTGATAGGCAGCGATCGCATCGGTAAAACGTCCTGATGTTTTGAGCGCAATTCCGTAATTAAAATGTCCTTGGGCAAAATTGGGAGCGATTTGAGTTGCCTTTTCAAAATAGGCGATCGCTTCTTTTTGTTGATGTTCTTGATAGATATTGCCTAGATTGAGATAAGCCGAAAGCTTCACAAGATTGGGAACATCTAGCGCGATCACTTGTTCATAGGCGCTCTTGGCTGGTTCCCAATCTCCATTTTGTTGATAGGCAAGTCCCAAATGGTAATAGAGTTCACAACGAATTAACTTTTGTTGTTCTGGTTCATCAATTAACGTTAGTCCTTTTTGTAACAGTTCAATTCCTAAATTGCGATCGCTGTTTTGATTGCTACTGATGTACAAAGCGCCCAGTTTATTGAGCATATAACTATCATCAGGAAAGGCTGCTAAATGCTTGTGCATTAATTGTTTGGCAAATTCGAGCTTATGCTTTAGTAGGATTTCGCTATCCGTATAGCCATAATGCAGTAAAACTGGAACTTCTATATTTAGGACTTGCCAATGGGTTTCTTGAGTTTGTAAAGATACCACTGATTGATCGATGGATTCATGATAGAGTCCTGTAAAAGTAATCGCAGGATGATTGCGAAATAGTCGTAATACTAAGGAATAGGGGGATTGCTTTGCCTCTATTTCCGAGCGCAAAAGATTGACGGCTAAACAATCATCTCGCTGCATCACCTCTTGCAAAATAGCGATCGCACTTTGCTCCAAAACTTCATCGGCATCAATTACTAAAATCCATTTGCCCTTAGCCTGTGCGATCGCATAATTCCGCGCCTGTGAGAAATCATCACACCACTCAAAATGAAATACTCGTGCCTGATATTTTTTGGCAATGGCTACGGTGCGATCGCTCGATCCTGTATCGACAACAATAATTTCATCAACAAGTGCCTTTAGACTCTCCAAGCATTTTGGTAAGCGCTGCTCCTCATTTTTGACAATTAGGCAAGCGCTTAACTCGATGGATATTGGCGATCGGGCAAATCCTTTCTTGGCAGATTTAGCTACAGGTTTAGATGTTTGGGTGCGGGACATGGCGTACAGTTTATTGAGGCTTTAAGTAGTAAGTAGGTCATCAAAAGAAATCTGTAAATATCCAGATCCCCGACTTTTTTTGTGGATTTGTAAATTATCTTTGCTTGCTTAGAAAAAGTCGGGGATCTTAATCCGTGCTTTTTAAGTTTTCTTATGCCTAGTTACTTACAGAAATATTTTTAAAAGTGACACGAAACGCCGATGATCAAAAATATCTCTGGGTTTTAATTCAGCGCAAAGCGCTGTAGGAATTTTTGAGTTGTAGTATTACGGGTTAGGATATTTATCTTAACAGTTGAACTGACCTATGCAGCTTAGATATATATTGCGCGTTACGACGACTTTATTTGCCACCTACTACGCCTATATGCTCGAATATCGGGCTGAACTTTTCATCTGGTTATTATCCAATTCTTTACCATTTATTTTAATGGGAGCATGGCTAAAGGCATCAGAAACTGGAAGCTTTGGCTTCACAGCTTTAGAGTTTATTCGTTACTTCTTAGCCGTGTTTGTAGTACGTCAATTCAATATTGTTTGGGTGATTTGGGACTTTGAGAGGGAACTGCTTTCAGGACAGCTTTCCCATCGTTTATTACAACCAATCGACCCATTTTGGCATCACTTGATGAATCACATCGCAGAACGTTTTGCCAGACTGCCGATGCTAGTAGTGCTGATTGCTCTATTTTTTGTGCTCTATCCACAATCTTTTTGGATTCCTTCATGGACAACAGGATTACTCGCCATATTTATTGTCACGATCGCCTTCCTGTTGAGATTCCTGATCCAATATACCTTTGGACTTTTATCATTTTGGACTGAGCGTGCGAGTGCGATCGAGCAACTCTGGTTTTTAGCCTATATATTTCTATCAGGCATTATTGCGCCTTTGGATGTATTTCCACTGCTTATGCGCGATATTGTGATGTGGACTCCCTTCCCTTATATGGTGTATTTTCCTGCGGCGCTTTTGGTGGGAAAGGCGATCGCTGTTTGGCAAGGAATTGGGGTAATGGCAGGATGGATGGTCATCTTTTTTGTAGTCAATCGTTGGCTATGGCGTAAGGGAATCCAGCAATATTCTGGTATGGGAGCTTAGTCTCAAAACCTTAGTCTCAAAACCTTAGTATAGCTATAGCTACCTGTATCAGGACAAGTCAAAACCCAAATAATGTGAGGCGGCGCGAAGCGCCGCCTCACATTATTTGGGTTTTATGTCCTAATTAGACCGTTATCTCATCTTGGAGTTTTAGGGCTATAAAACACCCTTTGAGCTAGGAATCATACTGGCGCGACGCGGATCGACTTCTACTGCCATGCGTAAAGCACGAGCAAAAGCCTTGAAAGCAGCCTCGATAATGTGATGGGAATTGCCGCTTTCTAAGGGGCGCACATGCAGTGTCATTTGCGCGTGATTAACCACAGCTTGAAAAAACTCACGGATTAGTTCTGTGTCATAGGTTCCCACTCGTTGATTGGGAATCACTAAGCCATATACCAAATAGGGGCGACCCGAAAAGTCGAGGGCTACCTGTACCAAAGATTCATCTAGTGGCGCAACAAAATGCCCAAATCTCGCAATCCCCTTGCGATCGCCTAATGCTTGCCCCAGAGCTTGCCCTAACACAATCCCCACATCCTCATTGGTGTGATGATCATCAATGTGTAAATCACCTGTTGCTTGCACATCCAAATCAATCAATCCGTGGGAACAAATTTGATGCAGCATGTGATCGAGAAAGGGAATACCAGTATTGATATTGCCTTGACCAGTGCCATCAAGATTTAACGCCACAGTGACATCGGTTTCGCCAGTTTTGCGGTGGACTTTGGCAATGCGAGGAGTATCGTAGGACATAGCTCAGCAGGATTAAAAAAATTTAAGTGAAATAAAGTTTCAAGCTTTACTTTAACCTTAAATCGAGCTTAAGTTCTTGGCTGCACTGCAAGAAAGATTTTGAGCTTAAGCGATTCGCTATAATCATCTTCATAGATTAATGATTTAACGATCTCTTCCAATAGATTTTTACTGATTAATCCTTCTGCTACCCAAACAGCAATATTTTCCATTTCCAATACAAATTTTTTCACAACATAGTCGTAGCCATTGATTTTTAAAAAATAGCATCCTAGTTCAATGCTTGAGCGTTTATTCCCATCCATAAAAGCATGGGATTTATTTACAGAAAATACCAAGTGAGTCAACTTATCTTCAAGTTCTGGATAGTAATCATCATTTTGAATATGTGCAAGTGGAGCTTCTAGTAAGCCCAAGTTATTTATCCCAGCAAGCCCTCCCGAATTATTAATGATCCAATCATGCAATACAACAGCGTAATGAATATCAAAATAAAAAAATTTCTTACTCATTGATTACCGATCCTTGAGACGTTTAAACACAGCCAAAATCTCTGGATCAGCTAGTTGTTCTTCTAAAGATTTACTGGCTTCGCCTAAGAATTTTTCAAAATCAGTTTCTGGGACTGTTTGAATGTAAGCCTCTAACTTTTTATGAAGGGCATCTCTAAAACTTAGATCTCGGCTTGCCATTTTTACGCGAGCATCTTCGATAATTGGCTTCAGATAAGGATTACTTGCCGCAACTTCCATAAGCTGATCTAGTTCAACATACTGGAGTTTTCGCCCTAATTGCTCTGATTTACTTTTCATCTCCTCTGCTAGACCATTTTCCACACTAGCAATCGCCTTTAATACTTCAGCATAAAGAGTATCGCGTATATTGTCCTTGCTCTTTAAATCAAGAATTTGCCTATATTCTTGAGCATTTTCTTTGAAAACTAGTTGATAGATTTTATTGGTATAGATCCCAAATTTGCCTTTTCCCATATCTAAATAGTTATCTAAAGCATTGGTAAAGACTTTACGATAATTAAATTCTTGATATGTTGAAGGTAGGTAATCACAGTCTCGTTGATTAATGTATTTAGTGTGCCCTCCTGATCGCTCAGCAACCACCTCAATTACAATATCGAGGATGCGTGAACGGATCATTCTGGCGCGATCGCTCTCCGTTAAAAGCATGGCGAGATTAAGTAAAGCTCGAAATGTAAATATGCCTAAAACTGTTATTTTGCTACCTTCATCAGTGAAGATACCACCGATAGTGTTTAGGAAATCTCTAAGTACTTGCCCGCGTAAAACTTTATAGCCGTTAGCTTTAAGTTCTTCTGTATGACTAGCAATATATCTTTCGATAGTGCTTTCACTGATCTCAAATAGGGCGACTAGCTGCTGCTTCGTAAATACTACAGTATCGTCATAAACAAACCCGCCGAGAGCTAAATGCTCTTCTACTTTTTCTAGCGCATAGCGATTATTTAGAATATTCTGCCGATCTCGTTGGGAGTTTGTAAGGTCATTAACCACGACAACTATCTCTGAATAACGAATGTAAGGTTGTATTGCTATTTCTTACCATAACATTCTACCTAGTTTAGCGATAGCATAGACTCTGATAGGCTTAAGCAGAGTCTGTAGAACCTAGATCGTTGACAACCCCAATGGCAACAAATACAACAACTAAGCAAGTTTGGCACACTTTAACGATTGATGAGGCGATCGCGGCTTTGGATACAAATCCAGAGTTGGGGCTAGAGTCTTGGCAAGTAAGCGATCGCCAAGCTATCTATGGGCGTAATGAGTTAACTGGCAAAGCGGGACGCTCCAAGCTAAGTATTTTTGTCGATCAGTTCACCAACATCATGTTGCTGATGCTGATGGGTGTGGCGGTAGTTTCAGCAGGATTAGATTTGCGGGTGGGTAATTTTCCCAAAGATGCGGTAGCGATCGCGGCGATCGTTATTCTCAATGGCATTTTGGGCTATGTCCAAGAAAGTCGCGCCGAGGAAGCACTTGCTGCTTTAAAACGGATGGCGGCTCCCAATGTGAGAGTCCTTCGCGAAGGGAAAGTTACGGAAATCCTCTCAGCAGAACTGGTAGTAGGGGATATTGTGTTTGTGGATGCAGGGATGCAAGTTGCGGCAGATGGACGCTTATTAGAGGCGATCAAGCTGAAAGTCAGAGAAGGGGCGCTGACGGGAGAATCGCAAGGTATAAATAAATTTGCCGATCAAGTATTTCATGAAGACGAATCCTTGGGTGATCGCCGCAATATGCTCTTTCAGGGGACTGAGGTATTGCAAGGACGCGGGATGATGCTGGTCACATCGATAGGAATGCAAACGGAATTAGGCAAGATTGCCAATCTCCTGCAAGATGTGGAATTGGAAGAAACTCCCTTACAAAGACGCATGACCGAACTTTCTAAGGCTTTGGTAGTTGCCTCTTTGGTGCTAGTAGCGATCGTAATTAGCATAGGGCTATGGCGCAATGGTGACTTTGTGAAGTTGCTCAATACATCCTTAAGCATGGCGGTTGCCGCAGTTCCTGAAGGTTTGCCTGCGGTAATTACAGTAACTCTAGCCCTTGGAACTCAGAGAATGGTGCGCCGTAATGCACTGATTCGGAAATTGCCTGCGGTGGAAACCCTTGGTTCGGTGACCATGATTTGTTCCGATAAAACAGGAACGCTGACCCAAAATAAAATGGTAGCCGAAAATATTTTTACTACAAATTATGCTGCCCAAATCAATGGAACTGGCTATGAACCAATTGGCGAATTTTCGCTTTCCCGACTCGCAGGAGACATGCTGGCTAGCGATCTCAGCATTTATCAATGTGCAGAATTACAGCTTTTACTAGCGTCAGGTGTAATTTGCAATGACTCCTATCTCCAAAGCAAAACTACCAATGAGATCAGCAGAACAAGGGGCTTAAGCCCCTTGCCCATTGCTACAAATAGTTCACAGTGGAAAATAATCGGCGATCCTACCGAAGGCGCGTTATTAACTTTGGCAGGAAAAGCTAATCTTTGGCAGTCGCACTTTACGCATTATTTCTCAAGAGTTGCGGAGATTCCCTTTACATCTGAGCGGAAAATGATGAGCGCGATCGCTACCATTAACAGTATGAATGCCGAAGATACACCCGAAGCCCTACGAGCGATCGCGGCACTGTTGCCGAATACACCTTACTTTCTATTTTGCAAAGGTTCACCAGAGTTAGTTTTAAGTCGCTGCGATCGCATTCAAATCGATAAGCAAATTGGTGTCATTACAACTTCCTATAAAACAGCGATTAACATCCAAAACACTCTCCTTGCTTCAAAGGGAATGCGGGTATTAGGATTTGCCTATTTGCCCTTGGAAAAATTACCGACAGAGGAAGAACTCGCCAATATAGAAAATAATCTCGTTTGGTTAGGAATAATTGGGATTCGGGACGCGCTCAGGGTTGAAGCGGTGATGGCTGTGCGAACCAGTCGCCAAGCGGGGATTCACACGACGATGATTACAGGCGATCATCAACTTACCGCCAAAGCGATCGCTCTTGACTTAAATATTTTTTATCCCGATAGCGATCGCGTTTTAACTGGACAAGAAATTGAGTTGATGACCGATGATGAACTCACGACTCTCTCTCGACAAACTGCTGTCTATGCCAGAGTTTCCCCTGAGCATAAACTAAGAATCGTCCAAGCATTACAGCGATGTGGTGAAGTGGTGGCGATGACTGGGGATGGTGTGAATGATGCCCCTGCACTCAAACAGGCGAATATCGGCATTGCCATGGGAATTACGGGAACAGATGTTTCTAAAGAAGCTAGTGACATGATTCTGCTGGATGATAACTACGCGACGATTGTGGCGGCAACTGAGGAAGGACGCACGGTTTACGCGAATATCCGCCGCTTTATTAAATATATTCTTGGTAGTAATGTCGGTGAAGTGATAGCGATCGCCTCCACTCCATTTCTCGGCGTTAATGCAGTTCCACTCACCCCTTTACAAATCCTATGGATGAATTTAGTTACGGATGGCGTACCCGCATTAGCTTTAGCTGTGGAGCCATCGGAAGCTGATGTAATGCAAAGACCGCCTTTTAACCCCCAAGAGAATATTTTTGCAAGGGGATTAGGTTGGTATATCCTGCGAATTGGTGTTGTCTTTGGTTTGCAAACTATTTCCTTAATGGAACTTGTCTACAACTCTGGTAATCCCTCATGGCAAGAGCATTGGAAAACAATTACATTTACCACTCTCTGTATTGCTCAGATGGGTCATGCCCTCGCCTGTCGTTCTGATTCCAAACTGATCATTGAGTTAAATCCTATTTCCAATCCCTATCTATTATTTTCCGTGATTTTTACCACGATCCTGCAACTTGCACTGCTCTACGTGCCAAGCCTACGACAATTTTTCGGGACAGATGCTCTTTCGGCTTCAGAGTTGGGCTTATGCTTTGGATTCAGTATGTTGTTGGTTTTGTGGGTGGAATCAGAGAAAATCATCCTCAGGTGGTGGAGGAAGTCTCACCCTGCAAAATCCTCTGTAAAACCTCAGTCCTAAGCCAATGAAAAGAAAATTTCCTTGGTTGCGATCGCTACTTGTTTTAGGCTGCTTTGGTCTAGTAATTTCGTTTGTCGTTCCCTTACTAGATCGCATTATTCAAATCTACCAACTTGTCTCCACTTCATCGCCAATCTTAGGCGGCTTCGTAGTGCTGTTAGTGATGGGAGCATTGGCAGGATTGTTTTTTGTGCTTTGGCGATATCTTAATCTGTTTCAAGCAGAACCATCTGCACCCCGACCAATCCCTGAAGTTCCCACCGACAAAATTGAAGCTGCTCAAGATAGTCTCGAAGCTCTAGAGCGTCAAGTTGAGCAGATCCAAGATGAGGTAATGCGGCGATCGCTTGCTGAGCAAACAGAACAACTCAAAAAGAATTTCATTCGTCAAGAATTGCGTGTGGTAGTGTTTGGAGTTGGCTCCGCAGGTAAGACTTCCTTAGTGAATGGATTGCTCGATTTAGCACTTCAAGATCCTGAGGTTAGAGGTGAAGTAGGCGCAACTATGGGAACTACACAACTGGGGAAAGTCTATATACCTGTGAAGTTCCCCAATCTAGATGTACCTGTGCAAATTACTGATTGTCCAGGGATTTTAGAAGCGAGTGCCTTGGGTAGCGATCGCGAACAGGAAGCACGAAAAATCGCCACAGAAGCAGACTTGATTGTATTTGTGGTCGATGATGACTTACGACGCTCAGAATATGAAGTTCTCAAAGCGCTTACGGAAATCGGCAAACGAATTGTGCTTGCTTTCAATAAAATTGATCGCCTCACTAAAAGCGATCGCGAAATCATTCAGACTAGTTTGCGATCGCGGGTATTAGACTTGATCGCGCCCGAAGATGTGGTAGCGATCGCTGCCAATCCTGCCGCAATTACCATCGACTCTGGTGAAGTCGTTACGCCTAAGCCCAAAATTCAACCTTTGCTGGCTCGTATGCTCGATATTCTCAGCTATGAAGGCGATGAGCTGGTGGCTGATAATGTGCTATTGCGATCACAAAGGCTAACGGAAGCAACTCGTGAAGCGCTCTCTCAACAACAACAAGCAGAAGCCGAAAAAGTAGTTGAGAAGTTCCAATGGTTAGTAGTTGGGGTAGTTTTTGCAACGCCTTTACCAGTGGTCGATCTCCTCGCTACAGCCGCAATTAACGCACAAATGGTGGTGGAAATTGGAAAGGTCTATGGTTGCGAAATCAATATTGATCGCGGTAAAGAATTGGCAAATTCGCTCACCCGCACTCTAGTTAGTCTCGGTATCGTTAAAGGCGTAGTCCAAATCATTACCACAGTCATTTCCGTAACGGTCGTAGGACTAGTTCTCAAGGCGACGATTCAATCAGTGACGGCTGCCTATCTCACCCGCATTGCTGGCAAGAGTTTTATCGAATATTTCAGTCGCGATCGCGATTGGGGTGATGGTGGTATCGCGGAAGTGGTGCAGCGTCAGTTCCAACTAAATCGCCGTGATGAGTTTCTCAAAGTCTTTGTCCAAGATGCTGTCAATCGGGTGATGGTCTTGATGAAGCAATGATAAACAAGAAAAGAGACAAAATTATTTTTACCTTCTTTTGAAAGCAGAATGTGAGTTACATGAACAGTAGTATCAATCCAATTCAGAAAATAGGGCATTTAATGCGAACAGATCCCGAAGGGTATCTAATTAATGAATGTAATTGGGATTCAATTCAATTGCCTTGGTTAAATCTAGTTGAAGCATTAAGAAGTATCTGTATAGAAACATTAGGCGATCGCTTGCATAGCATTAATTTACGAGGTTCCGTACCGCGTGGACAGGCTATTTTAAATGTTTCCGATTTAGATAGTATTGTGATTATTCAAGGAGAAACCTCCCCTGAACTCATAGCAAAAATCACTGATATTGAGATTCAGCTAGAAAAGCCTTATCCCTTTTGTCAGAAGGTCGAGATTATCCCAATCAGTTACAGTGAAATGCAACAGCCAAAATCCCATTGGCAAACTGTTTTACAAACACAGGGTTTATGTATTTATGGCGAAGATTTGCGATCGCAGTTTCCACAGTTTAAACCGAATCTTGATTTGGTTAGTCACGCTTTCCACCTTGAAGAAGATCTTGCCGAAACTCAAATCATGTTGCGTCAAATTCCTGCAAATAGCACCCATTTGGAATCCATTGTTAAACAGAAATGTCGGTGGATTAATAAACGCATTGTTCGTACTGGATTTGAGTTGGTAATGCAAAAAGAAAATGCCTTTACTCGCGATCTTTATCCTTGCTATGAAAGATTTGCACATCATTTTCCCCATCATGCAAGGTTGATGTACAAGGCTTTAGAATTAGCAATTCAACCATCTAGTAATCGTGACGGTTTATTAATGTTTCTCAGTCATTTTGGTAAATGCTTGGTAAAAGAAGTAAATCAGAACTTACGCTAATCTTTGACAAACAAAATACCTTCTGTTACTAGGCGGGTTAGTAAGGGAACTACATCTGCATCTAAGTCCAAATTAGGTTCCCAATCAGCCATATCCAAAACACTAAAACTAGACTGTTGAAATAGCTTTTCAAGTAGATTGAGAGACAAGCCTTTGATGGTTATTTGCTTAGAACCAACCGTAACTTGATAATGATTTTCCTCAAAGATGGCGATTTCTATACGTTGTGCTGGCAGTAAGACAAACTCAGCCTCTAAACCATGATCAAAAATATTGAATCCTAACTGTGTAGGCAAAGCAAAAGGTGTAATTGGCTGAGTTTCATTTTGGCAATTAAGCAGATATTTTTGGATGAGATCGGGCTGTTGTAAGTAATCGATTAAACGTTGCTGTTGTACTTTTAAATGCTGTTCTAAATCTTGATAATTGCCGTTAATGCTCAAAGGTAAGTTCTGTCGCCATTCCGCTTGTTCTTGTAACTCTAACTGTAGCCACTTAAGCCAATCTATCCCCGTAAAACAATCAATTCCAACTGTTAAATGGAGTGAAGGACGATCACCTGATATGGCATAATGCCAATGTCCGCGTGGAATATATAGCAGATCTCCTTGCTCTAAAACACATTGCAGATAAGGAGGCTGGTCTGGAGGAAGATGATCAGGCGATCGCGTCTCGGATGTGGGAAAACTTACTGTTTCAGGAAAAATAAACCATTCTTTATCCCCATCAATTTGGAGGATTAATACATCATGGGTATCGTAATGGCAGCTAAACCCACGCTGCTGAGCAGGAGAACAATACAGGTTAATCTGGACGCGATGCCCAATTTCATGGCATAGATTTCTGGCTAAATCTGCTAATTCTGGAACGCGCTCATCAACTCCATTAATCACTAAAGTTGCCCCCTGTTGCAAATGGTCATGCCAATTGCGGCGATCACTCTTAGATAATGAATGCCCATCTAAGGAAAAATGTAGTTTTGATTCATCTAATTGATGAAAGTTAAGCAAATGATTAAGGGTATGCCAAGAAAAGAGATGAGCGAATTTGTGGCGATCGCTGGCTGGAATATGCACAGCTTGACGAGTCCAATCTTGGCTTAAAAATTGTTCCACTGCGTAGGGAGCAAGAAGATCTTTGAGCATATCTTAATAATTGAAAACTGCTGAGTAATTACAGAAGCATTTTGAAAGCGGCGCTAAGCGCCGCTTTCAAAATGCTTCTAGGTTTCAAGTCAGCGCAAATTGCTGTATAGCCTTTTAGCTGCTTAACGCCTGATCTGGATGACGCGAATAGGTATTACCTGCACAGGTATACTTCTGATCACACGATGATGAGTATTGCCAGAGGTTCTCCGATTATCATGATCTTTAACTTGATCATGATCGCGGTCATTGTTACGACGCTTATCATTATTACGGCGGTTATCGTTGTTGCGCCTGTCATCACTATTGCGATCGGCGACTAAAGTTGGTTTTGAGCTTTGATTTACGTCTACCACTTCAACTTGGATTGATGGGGAGCGAGGTGATTGATAAGCAATAGATTCGGGAATTACTGCAAAGGCAGCGATCGGTAGAAACAAAGAAGCCTTGACACCTAAAAATAGGCTCATTAGTAATTTTGGGTTCATGTTTTTCTCCAAAAAATTAAAGTTTGCCCACTTTTCTGTTAAGTTAAAATTAACAGGCTTGGCAGATCTAGGCATTCTAGACTTAGTTAAGTTGATTTTGGTTCCCTATATCTTTGTATAGCTAAAGGCTAGTAAATATAGCTGATTTAAAGCATCAAGCTTGTCTGTAATATGTAGCACTTCTCACTGGCTCTTATTTCAGAAATTACCGATCAAGCGAACTACAAGTACTTGGGCAAAAAATTACCAAAACCCATAAAGTTACGCCCCGCAGGAGCGTAACTTTATGGGTTTTGGTTTGTAATTAATTACTGATGTTACGTAGAACAAAGATCGCCATACTGTTTCTATATCATCTTAAAAGAACGTGAGTTTGATATAGTCGTTTGCGGCGTGCGAAGCACGCCGCAAATGGCGAAAAATGGTAAGAATCGTTTAGCGATTCTTACCATTTTTCGCTTTCGTCGAACTGACGTTAAAAGAGGATTTGGAGACCAAATCCCTCTATATTGGTTGTAGAGGCTTGGTCTCCAAGCCCCATTCTCAGAGTTCCACGTAACATCAGTTAATTATGCCTAGCTACTTAGTAACTACTGCACAGAAATAAATCCTAATCTTTGGATAATTTGCTGCCCTTGGGGAGAAAGCGCAAACTCAATAAACTGTTTAGATGCAGGGCTGGTGGTCTTCTTAACCCCTAAAAACAAATTCCGACTAATTGGATATTGCCCAGCTTTGACAGCATTAACATCCGTAGGCAGAACCCCATCGATCGCCACAATTCTGGCGATTTCTTGCTTTTCTACCTGTGAGACAGTGGCATAACTAATGCCGTTATCGCCAATATCCCGCAAGATTGCTGTCGTTTCATCTTGTTTCCATGTAATGAAGTTAGGGCTATCTGGTGAGAAGTTTTGACCAAGTAATACAATATCTTGAAAAGCTTCTCTAGTTCCGCTTGTGATGCCACGATTGATCACTCTAATTGGTTGGTTTGCGCCTCCAACTTGCGACCAATTAGTGATTTTTCCCTGATAGATATCGCGTACTTGATCTTTGGTTAAATTTCCTTTAAATGGATTATTAATACCAACGAATACGGCGATCGCATCTTTCGCGATCGGTACTAATTGGATTCCTGCTTGGGCTTCGGCAGCTTTGAGAGGACGAGAAGTTGCGGCGATCGCCACATTACCATCGATTAAATTTTTTAATCCCTGATTTGATCCCGTTGGATTGCCATCGGGAATCCCATAGGTAGATGGGATGTTGGGATTAACTTGACTATAAGCATTACGCAAATCCTTGACCAAAGCCACCATCGCCGTACTGCCATCGATCGCCAAAATAGTAGGATTGGGCAAAGATGTATCAAGGTTCAAACTCGTTGTCGGTGTAGGAGTTGTTGTTCCTATGGTTGCTTGTGGGGATGTTTCAGTCGAAGCGGTAGGAGATACTACTGCTGATTTTGGTTGCGAAAAGAACCAATACCCACCTCCTGCAATTCCTGCTGTGACTAGCAATGACAATACTAAAACTGTAGTTTCTTTGCCCTGTGACATGCGTATGTTCCTAAAAATCTCTGTAATATTGGCTTAACTTTAGCGTAAATTTAGCCGTACCACTGTATCCCAAGGTCAGATCTAGTTTCTGGCAACCCAAGCTAACGTGAGTTCAATATAGCCATTTGCGGCGTGCTTTGCACGCCGCAAATGGCGGAAAATGGTAAGAATCGCTTAGCGATTCTTACCATTTTCCGCTTTCGTCGAACTGACGTTAAGCTAAGATCAAAGCTAACTGTAACTATAGATGTGACGTGTTTCAAAAAATCCGATTCCAAGCAAACCAAATTTGGCGACATCAGGTGGTGGCGCTTCTGGCTAACCTCAAAGTGGCGATAGCCCTATTATTAGCGATCGCTGTATTTAGCATCCTCGGCACAGTGATCGAGCAGGGACAAACCATCGATTTTTATCGCGAAAACTATCCTGAACATCCAGCCCTATTTGGATTTTTGTCGTATAAAGTAATTTTGGCGATCGGATTGGAGCATGTCTATGGTAGCTGGTGGTTTCTGGCTTTATTAATCTTATTTGGGACAAGCCTCACTGCTTGCACCTTCAACCGTCAATTGCCAATTCTCAAAGCTTCCAAACGTTGGTTTTACTACACCAAGCCCCAAAGCTTTGTAAAACTTCCCCTTGCGACAGAAATCATTGGTGGTAATTTGAATGATTTGGCGCAGTCTCTACAAAGTAAAAACTATAAGGTTTATCAAGCTGACGATCGCCTTTATGCTCGTAAAGGGCTAATTGGTAGAATTGGACCAATTGTGGTTCATGCCAGCATGTTGTTGGTCTTAATTGGTTCAATTTGGGGATCGCTGACTGGTTTTATCGCGCAGGAAATGGTTCCTAGTGGAGAGACCTTTCAGGTTAAAAACATCACGGAGGCGGGTGCATGGTCAGCCAATCAAGTTCCCAAAGATTGGTCAGTGAGAGTCAATCGCTTTTGGATTGATTACACACCCAAGGGAAGTATCGATCAGTTTTATTCGGATTTATCTGTTCTTGATCGTGATGGTAAGGAAGTTGATCGCGAAACTATTCATGTGAATAAACCGCTTAAATACAAAGGTGTCAGCTTCTATCAGGCGAACTGGGATATTCACGCGATCAGATTTACCTTCAACAATAGCCCGATTTTGCAATTGCCTGTAAGTAAATTAGAATCGCAAAATGGCGGTCGTCAAGTGTGGGGAACATGGATTCCGACCAAGCCTGATTTGAGTGCTGGAATTACATTAATTACGCCCGATTTACAAGGTACTTTTCTGATCTATGACGAGAAGGGAAATCTCCTAACTACGGTACGAACCAATCAAAGCGCTGAAGTTAACGGTGTGACCTTTACCTTAAAAGAGGCGATCGGTAGTACTGGGTTACAAATCAAAGCTGACCCTGGAATTCCGATTGTTTATGCAGGATTTGGCTTATTAATGCTAGGCGTAATCATGAGCTATGTCAGTCACTCACAGGTATGGGCGTTGCAAGTTGGCGATCGCCTCTACGTCGGCGGTAAAACTAATCGCGCCCAAGTCAGTTTTGAGTCGGAATTAATCGATGTCACCAATGTAGTCGATCAAAGTGCGATCGCTTCAGGCGTTGCTGCTTAATCCTTTAACGTTAACGTCACGATTTATTCGACTCCTCCAATGATTTATCGCAACAAAATCGTAGGGGCTTAGCATTTGCGCCACAATTCTCAAACTCCTCACAAAAATCCTGATCCGCAAATGCTAAGCCCTCTGTGCTTTTAGGGATTTGCGACTTAATAAAATACCAAATATAAAACCAGAATCAGTGGGGCGGCTCCGCCGCCCCACTGATTCTGGAAAATCTGGATTGGTATCTTATTTTCTTGTAAGCCCCTTCAAACAATTTGTCCCTGCATTGTGAGTTTTTGAGTAGAATTTTTCAGAGAGAGAAGCAAAAAAAAGAGTAGGTGCTTTGCACCTACTCTTTTTTTTGCTTGACTGACCAATGACTCGTAAAATGAAAACAAGCCTAAAGGTATGGGCGTTTCAGTATTTACAGCGCTTTGCGCTCAAACCCGAACCAATAATTTTTTGAAAGTGTTGCAAAGCAACACTTTCAAAAAATTATTGTGGTTCGTTTGATCGGAAATTGCTGTTAGAGCATTTATTCAGAGCATTTTTAGCCAGCAATTTTAATGAGCATCAAAGTCGTTACCACCTCCCCTTTTTCTGACCAAAAGCCCGGCACTTCAGGGCTTAGAAAAAAAGTTACCGTTTTTCAAACCCCTAACTATCTCGAAAACTTCGTTCAATCAATCTTTGATAGCCTCGAAGGATTCCAAGGACAAACCCTTGTTGTCGGCGGCGACGGACGCTATTACAACCGCCACGCGATCCAAGTAATCCTGAAAATGGCTGCGGCAAATGGCTTTGGCAAAATTTTAGTTGGACGTGGCGGCATCTTATCGACACCTGCGGCTTCCTGCATAATTCGTAAATACAACGCCTTTGGTGGCATCATCCTCTCGGCAAGCCATAACCCCGCAGGCAAAGATGGCGACTTTGGGATCAAATACAACACAGGTAACGGTGGTCCCGCACCTGAGAAAATCACCGATGCAATCTACAACATTACTAAGAGCATCACTGAATATAAGATTCTGGAAGCTGATGACCTCAATCTTGACCAAATCGGTGAATCTCAATTAGGTGATACCACGATCGCTGTGATCGACTCCGTTGCTGACTATGCGGAACTAATGGGTGAGTTATTTGATTTTGATCGCATCAAACTATTACTCGCATCACCAAATTTTCGGATGTGCTTCGATGGTATGCACGCAGTAACTGGCCCCTATGCCCAAGAAATTTTGGTTAATCGCCTTGGCGCACCTGCGAGTGCTTTGCAATGTTGTGTACCCCTCGAAGACTTCGGTGGTGGACATCCAGATCCGAACTTGGTCTATGCCCATGATCTCGTCGAAGTACTTTATGGTGAAAATGCTCCTGACTTCGGTGCAGCTTCCGATGGCGATGGCGATCGCAATATGATCTTAGGATGCAAATTCTTTGTTACCCCTAGCGATAGCTTAGCAATTCTCGCCGCCAATGCTCACCATGTCCCAGCCTATAAAGGTGGTCTGGCAGGTATTGCCCGTTCTATGCCCACCAGCCAAGCTCCCGATCGCGTAGCCGCCCGTTTAGGAATCGAATGCTACGAAACGCCTACGGGCTGGAAATTCTTCGGTAATTTGTTGGATGCTGGTAAAGCAACCCTCTGCGGCGAAGAAAGCTTTGGTACTGGCTCCAATCATGTCCGCGAAAAGGATGGACTTTGGGCAGTACTATTCTGGCTCAATGTTTTGGCAGCGCGTCAGCAATCGGTCGAGGCGATCGTTAAGGAACATTGGCAGCTTTATGGACGCAATTTCTATTCACGCCATGATTATGAAGGCGTAGACAGCGATCGCGCCAACACCCTAATCAATAATCTCCGCGCAAAATTTGCTGATTTACCGAGTCAAAAGTTTGGCAATTATGAAGTTGCCTTCTGTGATGACTTCAGCTACACCGATCCCGTCGATGGCAGTATCAGCAGCAAGCAAGGTGTAAGGATTGGCTTCACCGATGATTCGCGCATAGTATTCCGTCTGTCTGGTACTGGCACTGAAGGCGCAACTCTCAGACTCTATGTTGAGAGTTACGAACCCAATATTGCGAAACACAATCTTGATACTCAAGAGGCTCTAAAAGAGTTGATTGAAATTGCCGATCAAATCGCGCAGATCAAGACTTTAACAGGACGCGATCGCCCGACAGTAATTACATAACTGAATGTTACGTGGAACGCAGATGATAAATCTCTTACTGCTAGCGAAGCAGGGCAACCACGGGGGGATTGCCCCTACCTGTAAATTGCTGATTTTGTAGGGGCTGTGCCCCCGTGCCAGCCCTAGACTTCCGCCATCGAAGGAATTCTTTCCACGTAACATCAGCACATAAAAGTAAAGGTTCACCCTTTGGGTGCGCCTTTACTTTATAGAGCGAAAATCATCTGGAGTATTGCAGTTAAATAGCATCTCAAAAGGGACGTTTACAATCTCAGCAACTTCTTGATTAGTTAACCATTTCTGAAACGATCGCCCACCATTACTGATAAATTCCCTGAGAGAATCTTGACAAGACCAACGGTAGAAGCCACATAGCGGCTCCCATTGCTTGCGTGAATGCTCATCTACATAACGCGGTAAATAGGCGATCGCCGTTTCAGGTAAATTCTCTAACTGACCAGCCCAACTTTGGAGAAGCTCACCTTGCAGATTTGGCAAATCACAGGCAAGTAATAAAATCCAATCAACAGGACTAGCGATCGCCTGAAGCCCCTGCCAAAAGCCAACTAATGCGCCATCAAGTTGCTGATCCAATACCACTGACAATTGCGATAAATCTGTGGCGATCGCTTTGTGATATTGATCTTGACTTCGCGTCACTACATAAACATCATCAGAAACTTGTAGAGCCGTTCGACAGGTTTTTGATAACAGAGTTTCGCCATTAACCTCTAATAAAGCTTTATCCTTCCCCATCCTTGAGCTTTTACCACCCGAAAGAACAATAGCGATGATGTACATACGAGTTAAGTAGTTGAGATTAATAATTGTCCAGATCCCCCCCCAGCCACCCTTAAACAGGGGGGAGAATTAAATTCTTCCCCCTGTTTAAGGGGGATTGAGGGGGATCTCTTAGATAAACTTAAGAATCTGTTGGGCTGTGATTTCAGGCTGTTCCAGATGCGGCACATGCCCACTATTTTCAATCCAAACGAGCTTGTTATTGGGAATAATTGATTGGAACTTAGCAGCATCTTTTGTGCCGAGAATGCGATCGCGATCGCCCCAGAGAATTAGAGTTTCCGTTGACAAATACTTTAATTGATCAGCAAAGGAGCCATAGCCACCGCTTTTGGTAAATGAAATTAGGGATTCACTCCAACGGGGCATGGCTAAATGTAACGATGCACAAACCTCAGCATCGGTTGTCACAAAACGGGGATCAGCATAAGCCTTGAGACTAACTTCACGGCGGACTTTGGGACTACGTAAAAAATCCGTTGCCATCCGATCTAACGGTGGCACAAGAAATTTACCAGCCGCCGTTCCCTTTCGCATCCCTGCACTGCCGATCAAAATCAACTTTTTCACCACATCGGGATAGGTAAGCGTAAAGTCGATCGCTGCTGCACCGCCCATTGATGCACCGACAAGAATAATTGGTTTAGCGATCGCCGTTTTCCAGAAATAGTAAAGATGCTCCTTGATTAGTGCGGGGCTAACTTGACTATTCACAAGACGCTCAGTTAAACCGAATCCAAATAAATCCATCGCCCAAGTTTGTCGTGAAGTTGCCAGTTTTGGAAGTAGTCGGCGAAACTCTAATAGAGAACTGTCAAAACCATGCAACAGCAAAATAGGAGAATCTTGATCGTCTTTGCTAACAACATCTTTGCCCAGACCATCACAGACATAGCTAGTCAACACTACTTCACTGGTAAAGCTAGTGGAGACCAGACAAAATTGGATATTATCGACAAGGTTGATCGAAGTTGCTTCGGTGAGTTGCGATCGCAGTTTGGTAACTTCAGACGGTAAATTCGACATTAATTCCCTATTTTAACGTGTGTTCGATATAGCCATTTGTGCCGAACCAGATTTTTGATGGCGCGGATTAGCCGCGCCATCAAAAATCTGGTTCCTTAATTCCTTCACTTGAAGGTAATGGATAATTAGCATCCACTTTTTCATTGACTTTTGGTAATTTGTGTAGATGCATTTTGACAAGGGTTGCCCCCGTAATCGTGGCATAAAAAGGAGTAAATCCTAAGAAGAATAGGAAGATTCCGTAGAGATTACCTTGACCGCGAAAAGTGGTGATGAGCGCGACTGACATACATGTTACTAAAACCACATTAACCACAATCCATAGAAGCGATCGCCCCTTTAAGAATTTAGGATCAGGAAATTTAGGATTTCGACCGTTCCAAAGGACTAGCCATTGCAAAATACCGAGGAAGGTTCCTGCTAAAACCAGCCATAGAGAATTAACTGCTAATAGCGGGATGCGATCAACAATATTACTGGCTGTAAATGAACCGTCAGGATTGATCACAAATCCAAATTGGGCGGTAAAAGCTAAACTTGTGGCTGCAAAACCAATCCAAGTCCAACCAAAGGTACTTACTAAAATCCACCATACAGGAGATTTAAAAAATCGGCGTAGGACTAGATATTGCATCAAGCTCACAAATGCACCAACGAAGATCGCACCACTGACGATACCTATTGACACAGGACAGTTGAGACTCCCAAAGCCTGTATCGCAAACGCGAAGATCCATCAGGCGATCGCTGAGGTAATAAACTCCCGCCAAACAAGCAGCGATCCCAAATATATTGCCGATCACTGCACCGACTAGGGTTGCCAGTACCCATCGCCACCACAAGCCGACAGCAGATAAAGCACGTTGTTTTTGCATTGTATATTTTAATTCCGCATTGCCTACGAACTCAAAGATTTTTATCGCCGTATTAAATACCAATTCACAAAAGTGTGACGACACTTTTGTGAATTAAAAACCAAACCCAGTAAGGGTTTTAAAGCATAAAATGGCGTAGCCATTTTATGCTTTGGTATAAATTTTTTAGATTAGCTCTTCTGTTACAATCCTACGCAAAATATCGGCAACTGTAGCAGCCATTCTCGCATCAATTTCTAAAGCTTCACGCACAGGATCTTGAAGATTGAGGACAGCGCGTAAAGTCATATTAACCGATCGCAACTTCGGTAAAGGCAAATCTTGGGAATTGGCAAGGCGATCGACAAACTGGATACAAGCGGTATAGGTCAGTTCTGTTTGTTTACGTTGATCGCTGTATCCAAAGCCCATTTTGGAGATCACCACGGGATTGTCAATAAAATATGACAATCCCAAAGACACGATCGCCGCATCAACATATCTAGCTGTATCTTGCCCCATTGAACCAATTAAAGTACTGAGACTATGCCATTGGGCGGCTGGCAGGCGATTGGTAGGAGCAAGATGACGATGCCATGCAATTTGAGAGACAATGCGTGTCAAGTCATAGGCGGAAATCAAGTTGTCGCCACGATGTTGCTCTCTTACGCCACTAATTATATTTTTACCCGTGGGATCTCGCAAAATCGGCTGTTCAATGTGTGGAACTTCACCATAACGTCCCTGAAAAGAGAGCTTTTGATTACCTGTGATTTTTTTGAACCAATCCTGTAAACCTAGGGGTGTCGTAAATTGCTTAAACATTGCTGACAATCCATTGGAGGTCAAGCCATTGGACTCCTCATACGCACAAATGCGCTGCGCCATTTCCCCAAAGGTACGTGGTGTTTTTTTGCCTTGAGCATCGGCGATCGCACAGTTGGCGATCGCTTGATTTGGTTGTACTTGATTAGCAGTACAGATGGTGTAAAGCAATGGCACAATTTTGGTAGAACTCCAAAACTGCACATTGCGTAACGGATTGCGCCCGATCCAACGCGATAGCATTTGTCCATTGACAATGCTACCGATACAAATACAAGCTTCTTGGATGCTGCTATGGAGAAACTCTAAGCCAATATTCTCAATATTGGGAATTACCCCAAGCGCAGGATATGGACGAAAGCGCACGCGCACCTGAGTACCAGCCAACATGGCAACATCCCCATAGGAAACAACATTTACCCCGTCAGGCAAACTGGCAAGGCGATCAGGATAGGCGGGGATATGGCTTAACAATGGAGATGGCGCGAAGTTACGGTTGGGCAAACCTTTTTTAGAACCTGCAATACAGCCATTGATCCCCCGATCAAGAAATCCTAGATAGTTAGAGTCTGCTTGCCCCATATTTACAAAAATGCGCTGAGCGTTGGTAAATTTGGGAAATAGGCGATCGCCATCGCCAATAATCTTAAGCAAATGCCTTACTGCCGCAGGTATCTGCAAGAGTTCATTGGTAATTAAGCGGGAATTAGCATCTAAAATCGTATCGATGCTCAGGGCATTGGCAAACTGCACAAAAGCCGCCTCCGATAATCTGCCATAGATGCCATCCACTTCACCGTCATATAGCCCTAACTTTTGCAAATATGTCTGTGTTTTGATTAGTTCTTCAAATGAAAGCTTTACCTCTACGACTGCCATGAAATCCCTCTACAAAAAAGCCTTAACTTAATAGTGTATCGACTAGTTAGGCGATCGCAATGTATTCCAGATTTCATCGCAGGGTTTACTTTCCAAAATGCCCCATCCCCAGATACAACTCGGCAACTTCAGGATCGTTCAGTAAATCTGTACCCTTACCCGTAAACTCATCTTTGCCCAAATGCATTACATAACCACGATCAGCGATCGCTAGAGCCTTACGTGCATTCTGCTCCACCAAAATTATTGATGTTCCCGTTTGATTAATCTGCTGAATTAAATTAAAAATATCCTGAACCAATATTGGTGATAGTGCTGCCGAAGGTTCATCTAGGATCAATAACTTCGGCTCTAACATCATCGCTCGTCCCATCGCAAGCATTTGCCGCTCACCACCCGAAAGTGTCCCAGCCCTTTGATTACGGCGTTTAGCAAGTACGGGGAAAGTTTCGTAAATCTTGTTTTTAACTGTCGTAATGTTTCCTTCACGGGTATAGGCTCCCATATCGAGATTATCGGAAATGCTCAACGACGGAAATACATTTGCAATTTGTGGCACATAACTGATCCCATGACGCACAATTTGTTCGGGCTTTAGTCCGATCAGATTGCGATCGCCAAATAAGATTTCCCCTGAGCGTACTGGCACTAGCCCAAATATAGTTTTTGCTAAAGTCGATTTCCCAGCACCATTAGAGCCTATCACAGTCACAAGTTCGCCTTCATAGACCGACAAATTAGCACCCTGTAAGATGTCTACTCCATCAACATATCCTGCCACAATGTCACGGGCTTCAAGAATAAGTTGATTTGAAATTTGGCGAACGGTTGGTTCAGCTTGACTAGCATTCATAATTGGGATTTAATCGCTCCGAGCTTAATATTACGCTAAGATTAAGCTTAATCGCATTCAACCGCCTATCTATGAGTAAATTTATACCAAGCTCATACTAACTTTCTGGGTTGATACTCATGCTCTGTCTTTAAGTTGTTAAAGAAAAAACGATATTTCTACAGCGCTTTGCGCTCAAACCCAAACCAAGAGAAGAAATTGAAAGCGTTGCTTTGCAACGCTTTCAATTTCTTTTCTTGTGGCTCGTTTGATCAGCAATTGCTGTAAGTACGATAGTTTCATATTCACAAAAAAAACAGCAAAATCAAACAGCGATCGCCGCTCTCAAAATCAACTTTCGTCAATTAATCCCTCGTATTCGTCATGTAAACCAATCCAAAACCAATAGTAATCATCATCTTCTTCTATGGATAGGCGATCGCTGGTTGATTTTTTGAGAGGCGATCGCCATCGTTTTGATGTTATGTTTCTGTCAACCAACAGAACTGATAGCCATGAAGAACAATGCGTTCATCATGTTGAGATGGCTTTTTACCAGTATATAAATCGATAAATCGGCTATAGGCACTAAAACCCTTATTACTTAAGGCTGACAAGTCTAAATATTGCGGATTTACATCAAAATTGGCAACTACTAGCACTTTCTCGGATGGACGCTGATGATCGAAACGAATAAAACCGAGCAAATGTTCATTGTCTAAGTGGAGCAATTCACGATTATTAAAATCGGCAAAGGCTGAGATTTCTTTGCGAATGGAAATCATCTTCTTCATGGCAGTGAAGATTGCATATTGTTCAGTGCCTTGTTTTTTGCGTAGTTCGGCTTTTTCCCAATCAATTTTCGGACGATGCACCCAACGATTATCACTGCTTTTACTATACTTTAGACGGTCAGAACTTGAGCTTTGAGAAAATGGGATAATCGGCTAAAGAATTTAATACTGCCGCCAAAATTAATTCATGATTACAATCGAATTTTCAGAAGACGAGAAGAAAAAACTACT
>NZ_JAYGIF010000160.1:0-33751 GCF_034931345.1 Pseudanabaena sp. CCNP1317
TGCAGATGTTCATGTAACTTTTCGCAAAATACGCTAATCTCTTTCATAGGGGTTTTATTTGTGATGTGGTTATCTTTTATAAAACCCCTTCCTGTCTACTTTTGCAACTTTTTGTCCTGTACTAAGAAGCAATTTATAAAACCCAAAACTGGTTCGGCGGGCTTTGCCCGCCGAACCAGTTTTGGGTTTTATTAAATTTTCGTTCCTAATTACCTAATTCGTCAGCGCGACGGGTTGCGGCAAGCACAGCCTCGATCATCGCGGAACGTAAGCCCGCTTTTTCTAACTGAGCGATCGCCGCAATAGTTGTTCCTGCAGGACTAGTGACTTGATCTTTCAATTGAGCAGGATGTAGATTCGTTTCAGTTAATAATTGTGCGGTTCCTAAAACCGTTTGCTTGGCTAGTTGCATCGCGATCGCCCTTGGCAAGCCTGCCGCCACGCCACCATCTGCCATTGCTTCAACCATGAGCGCAACGTAAGCGGGACCAGAGCCAGATAAACCTGTGACCGCATTCATCAGTGATTCGGCAACTTCGACGACTGTACCAACCGCCCCAAAAATTTTTCGCACAGCATCTAACTGAGCTGCGGTTACTAAGGCATTCGCGGCGATCGCAGTTACGCCTGCACCCACTTGTGCTGGTGTATTGGGCATAGCTCGGATAATTGGTTTAGAGGGGAACATTACCTCTAGTTGCGCCAAAGTTACACCAGCCAAAATTGACACAATGCAAGTAGCAGGTGCATTTGCTAAACCGATTGCGGCTGCATTGAGTGATTGTGGTTTAACGGCAAGAAGCATAATCTCTGCTGCCGCAGCCACGAGATTATTTGGTGTAACTTGTACACCATACTTTTTTTCTAAGAGCGCACGACGCTCTGGCATCGGATCGCTGACGCAGACATCGGATGGCAGGTAAAGGTTACTAGCGATCAGGCGAGACAAAATTGCCTCACCCATTACACCGCCACCGATAATACTGAGTTGAGCTTTCAAGGATTCACCAATAACCTAGATATTATTGAGCGAAACGGCTAACGGGCGCTTCAGAAGCCCATGCTGGAGCAGGTGCTGCGGTAGGACGTACCACGCGAGGCTGAGGCATAGGTGCTTCGTTCAATACTGAAGACTGTGATGAAACTTGAACACAGGAAGGTGCAAACAGGAAGATGCTATCGCCAATGCGTTCTTGATGACCATCAAGGGCATAAGTACCGCCAGCTACAAAATCAACTGCACGTTGAGCTTGATCGGGGTCCATCATCGTCAAGTTAAGCACAACTGATTTGCGTTCACGTAAAGCTTGGATGGCTTGAGGCATTTCTTCAAAAGTGCGAGGTTCCATCACCATTACTTGGGACAGACCATTTGCAGCACCAGGCATACCAATTACATTGCTCATGTTTTCAGAAGTTGCTCTTAAAGCGGTGGGACGTTCACGGGTGCGGCGAGCTTGTGGCTCTTCAGGTTCTGGAGCGATCGCGCCATTATCTTCTTGGTAAATGTCTTGGTATTCACGACTTGAGGCTTCATCGTACTCATATTCGTACTCTTGGGCTTCAGTCAAACCAACAAAATCCTTGAGCTTTGTAAAAATTCCCATCGTAATTAACTCCTATTGTGTGCTCCTCAGTTTTGGTTTAAAACCGCAACATCATACTTCTAGACTAGATGAGGAGTGCTATCTAATAAAGCAGTCTTAAAAATAAGGCAAAGAGTTGCTTTGTCTAGTTGTGCTAAATTGCCTTTACTGTCCAAAACAGTATTGACAAAATATTTACTCGCAGACTGTAACCGATAACAGGCAAAAAAGCTAGATACAGTTATTAACTTTTTTTAATACGACAAAACACGACTTTTATTTGACAAAGCCTTGTAGTACATAGGACTTAACTACTTAAGTAAACTAGTTACCTACGCAGAGATCTTTTTGATATTTAACAAGTTTTTAATAATTAGTTAAACTTGCCTGCTATCAAGGACTTTGCAAAACAAATTTGTTTTTGCTAAGAGCGTCTATGTGAGTCTAAATGATGATAATTGGACAATGTGATATCACCATAAAAATTTAGTTAGACATAGTTTTTCTTAAAGCCTTTCGTATTAGTCTTCATAAAAGACAAAAGCCATAACATCAAAATAGTTAACAATACTCATGGTTGATTTCTGATTTTTGGAATATCAGTATTATTTGGAATTAAAGTATTCTAGAATACAAAAAACATGACAGTTTATTGTGTTGCCAGAGCTAATTTCCAACTTTCACCATCAGGATTATCTAAATTCTCAACTTCACTGAGAAAAACTATTTGGTTTAGAACGCTAAACTTATAACAGGTTTGTGCATGTCTGGCAAGCAGAAAAAAATCCTATATTTATAAGGAGGCGATTTACGCTGACTTACGGGTGATTACAGAGCAAAAATTTGGCTGCCAATGCGAATGATCGTAGCGCCTGCTTTGATGGCGATCGCATAGTCGGCGGACATGCCCATTGATAGTTCTTGAATATTTGTCCAACCGAGCGATCGCATTTTTGCGGCTAGTTCAGTAGCGCGGCTAAAAACGGCGTAGGCTTGAGACTCGTCTAGACCAAGGGGCAGGATTGTCATTAGCCCAACGATATTGAGATTTTGTAGTTTTGCTAATTTGGGTAAATCTGCTAATAGTTCTGATTCTGTCCAGCCTGACTTATTGGGGTCTTCGGCTAGCTTGACCTGCAATAACAGCTTAGGCGATTTCCCAAGTTCAGATATGAGGCGATCGCATTGTTCGGCGAGACTCAGGCGATCGATCGAATGTATCCAATTAAATTGGCTGATTGCTTGTTTGGCTTTGTTACTTTGCAGAGATCCGATCATGTGCCATGTGATATCAGTTAAATCTGCTAACTCTGTTTGCTTGATTTTGCCATCCTGTACACGCGATTCGGCAAAGTCACGCACACCTGCATCGTAAGCAGCGCGAATTGCCTCTGTCGTCGTGTACTTGCTGACAGCAACTAGTTTTACCTGTGGCGGAATATTGACCAGAATTTGATTTAGGCGATCGACGAGCTTTTGGGCGATCGCTTCAGAATTAACTTCAGACATGACTTTGATGGTAATTAAAATCCAGATCTAAAACCTGTGGCGCACGCGCACGTGCGCCACAGGTTTTAGGTTTTGTCTACTTACTTATTAGAGCAAACCTCAGGCAATAAGTGAGCAAATACGCGCAGACTCGTACTTTTGCATGAGGATCACTTTATTATGGGAATGGTCTAGCGTTTTTAGCTTTTTGTATGACTGCTCCCGCCAGTAAAGATGCCAAATCTCAACGCGATCGTCAGCTTTCTCTCAAGATATTGCTGATAGTTCCCTTTGTGACTCAAGTGATTGCGGCGGTAGGAATTACGGGATGGTTATCAGTACAAAATGGGCGGGAAGCAACTCAAGAACTAGCTCCTCAAATTGGACAGGAAGTAACCAATACGATCGAGGCGCATGTGCGGGGGTACTTTGAAGCACCTTTAGAAATTTTACAAGCCCATGGAGCCATGGCAAAGGCAGGCTATTTAAATTTTGAGAATTTGAATAGTTTAGATAAATTGTTTTGGCAGCAGATGCGACAAGCTCAAAGTTTATATTTTTTCTACGCTGCAAATCCTCAAGGTCAATTTCTAGGTGTGGAGAGGCGAGAAGGTAATGCTTTGGTGTTGCATCGATCTTCTTCGCCAAATTTAGCAGCACCACTGCAAAAAGCTATCTTTCGCTTAGATAACACTGGTAAAGTCCTTAACCAAATTGAAGTAAATATTTACGATCCTCGCGATCGCCCTTGGTACAAGGCAGCAGTTAAGTCTCGGCAAACAGTCTGGAGTCCTATTTATCCATTTGTAGCACGTCCGATTTTAGGGATTACGGCTTCTTTGCCGATTTATAGCGAATCTGGTAACTTGCGGGGAGTCATCGCGATCGACTTAACGCTCTCTCAAATAGGGGATTTTCTACGTCAATTAAAAATTGCTAAAACAGGGCAAGCCTTTATTCTGGAACCATCGGGGGAGATCGTTGCTACATCAACTTCAGAAGCACCCTATATTTCCATAGATCAAAAACAACAGCGTATCCACGCCCTTAAAAGCCAAAATCCTCTACTGCGCTTAGTCTTTCAAAATCTTCAACAAAAATATCCTAATTCTTCTGGTATTCCCAAGCATCAGCAAATCCAAATGGAATGGGAGGGGGCAACCCAATATATTCAGATTACGAGATTACGCAATGCTCAGGGACTAGATTGGCTGATGATTGTGGCAGTATCTGAAGAAGACTTTCGCGATCGCATTAATATCAACACGCGCAACACGATTGTCTTATGTGTTTTAGCTTTAGTTTTTGCTAGCTTGACAGGTTTCTATACATCAAAATGGATTGCTAAACCTGTAGAGAAGCTCATTGATGCTTCACACTTGCTCGCAAATCTGTCTGCCTCAGCCGATCTGGCTACTGGTCAACCCTATCGTCCAATCGAAACTGCAAATGTGCGAGAGCTATCAATTCTGGCTGACTCCTTTAATCAAATGGCGCAACAGTTGCAGATTTCTTTTATGGCGCTTGCTCAAAGTAAAGAGGAATTAGAAATTCGGGTAGAACAGCGTACTGCTGATTTAAAAACTAGTGAAATCAAATATCGCACCCTTGTGGAAGCAGCCAATTGCATCATTTTACGTATCAATACTGTTGGCACAATTAAATTTATTAATGAATATGGTTTAACTTTCTTCGGCTTTCAGAAGGAAGATGAAATGGTGGGTCGAAATATTAGCGGCACGATTGTCAAAGGTAGTGATGATACAACTATTTCTGATTTGCTTAGTTGGATGAAGGATCGTGATAGATCCCATCAAATATCAATGTTTCAAGAAAGTCAAAATATTCGTAGCGATGGAGAGCAGGTGTGGATATCTTGGTCAAATCGTCCAATTTTAGATGATTCAGGAAAATTGGTGGAAATTCTCTCAATTGGAGTTGATATTACGGAACGGAAGAGCATTGAGTCTACCCTTGAAGAGTTTGTGAGTTTGCAAAGAGCGACCTTTGAGTCGATTGCTGATGGTGTGGTCGCTGTAGATCGAGTTGGGCATATCAATAGCTACAACCAGCGCTTTATCGATATGTTTGGACTATCTTTGGAGGTTTTATCTATACCTGATTATGACCTGAGATTAGAGTTTCTATCGGAAAAGATGCTCGATCCTCAAGATTTTATGCAGCGATCGCAGGAGTTTTATCGCCATCCTGAACGCGAAAGTTATGATTTGTTAGAACTTATCGACGGTCGAGTTTTGGAACGCTATTCCCGTCCCCAAAGGCTTAGCGATCAGATTATTGGTCGGGTATGGAGTTTTCAAGATATCACGGCTCGCGTGAGAGCCGAGCAAGCTCTTGAAGAACAAAAAACCTATTTACGATTAATTATTGATAGCATTCCCCAACAAATTTTCTGGAAAGATACCAATCTGGTGTTTCGGGGATGTAATAAAAATTGGGCAATGTATGCTCAACTGGATACCCCAGAAAGTGTAGTTGGTAAAACTGATTACGATCTAATTGGTAATCCTGATTTGGCAAATGTGTTTCGGACTCACGATCAGCAAATTATGGAATCCAACATTCCTGAAATGCATGTGATTCAGCGCAAACTCAATCCAGATAAATCTGGAAAATCCATATGGCTAGATATTAGCAAGCTGCCAATTATCGATGCGGATGGCAAAACGATCGGGATTTTGGGTGTACTTGATGACATTACTGAACGAAAGATGGCTGAAGAAGCTCTCAATGCTGAGCAGGAGAAATCAGAGAAATTATTATTAAACATTCTGCCCAAAGCGATCGCCGATCGCCTGAAGCAATTTCATGGAGTAATTGCTGATAGTTATGATTCGGTCACAGTTCTCTTTGCTGATCTGGTCAGCTTTACAAGAATGTCTTCGGAACTCTCACCTCAGGATTTGGTAGATTTGCTGAATCAAATCTTTTCTAATTTTGACAAGATTTGCGAAACCTATGGCTTAGAGAAAATCAAAACCATTGGTGATGCCTATATGGTGGCTGGCGGTATTCCTATTCCTACTGAAAAACATGCCGAGGCGATCGCCTGTATGGCTTTAGATATGGTTGATAAAGTTGCTGAACTTCGCGATTTGACAGGTAGACCATTACAAATTCGCGTTGGCATCCATACGGGTGCGGTAATTGCAGGGGTGATCGGTACGCAAAAGTTTATTTATGATCTTTGGGGAGACACGGTAAATGTGGCGAGTCGCATGGAGTCCCACAGCGAAGTTGGCAAAATTCAGGTGACTGCCGCTACCTATGAACTGCTCAAGCATAAATTTGATTTGGTCGAGCGGGGTGCGATCGAGGTTAAGGGCAAAGGACTCATGCAAACCTATTGGCTTACCTCAAAATTATAGCCAAAAAAGTTTTGCTCAGGACATAAAGACCAGATAAATGAAGGTGTTGCAGAGCGCCACCTTCATTATTAAGGACAAGATGATGATCGCGGTAGATAAGCAAAATAATTCCGATGATGCCAAGGTAACTTCAATATGAATTTAGATGAATTGGTTTTAGGGATGGTGCTTAGAGGGATATTACCCGATCGCACTGTCACGCTTGTTAGCGTTGCGCGTTACGGTACTGAAGCTGTTGACATTACCTATAAGGACTCTTTGGGTGCATTAGGAAATGAGTTGCTCTATAGAGATCGTGAGTCCGAGCTAGAAATTGTTCAAGTCGGTCATCCGTGGAGCTTTGATGGTGATGGAGCTTTGCTAAGACTAGTTTCTGAAGCATACAGAATTCAGTTAGCCCACTTGTTCGATCCGCTTTTGGCTGTTCATACATCTTTGGTTGAGCCACTTCCCCATCAGATTACGGCAGTGTATGGCGAAATGCTCTCGCGTCAGCCTTTGCGATTTTTACTTGCCGATGACCCTGGGGCGGGAAAGACAATCATGGCAGGATTGCTGATTCGTGAATTATTGATGCGCGGGGACTTACATCGTTGTTTGATCGTTTGCCCTGGTAGTTTGGCAACGCAGTGGCAGGATGAGCTATCTACTAAGTTTCATCTTCCGTTTGAGATTCTCTCAAACGATCGCATTGAAACAGCAAGAACAGGAAACGCTCTAGCAGAAATGCCTCTGGTAATTGCTAGGCTTGATAAGCTCAGCCGCAATGAGGATTTACAGGCAAAACTAGCGCAGACTGACTGGGATTTAGTGGTCTGTGATGAAGCGCATAAGATGTCCGCCTCTTTTTTTGGTGGAGAAGTTAAGGAAACCAAGCGATATAAATTAGGTAAGCAATTATCACAAGTCGCTCGACATTTTTTGCTCATGACGGCAACGCCTCACAATGGTCGAGAGGAAGATTTTCAATTATTTATGGCGCTACTGGATGGCGATCGCTTTGAGGGGAAATTTCGTGAGGGAGTCCATGCCAGTGATGTGTCCGATCTGATGCGTCGCCTCGTTAAAGAAGATATGCTCAAGTTTGATGGTAAGCCTCTATTCCCAGAGCGACGGGCTTATACCGTGAGTTATCAACTATCGGCATTAGAAGAAAGTCTTTACCGTCAGGTGACTGATTATGTGCGTGATGAATTTAATCGTGCTGATGATTTAGAAAATGAAGGGCGAAAGGGTACGGTTGGTTTTGCGCTGGCAATATTACAACGTCGTTTGGCATCTTCACCAGAGGCAATTTATCAGTCGATTAAGCGGAGACGGGAGCGACTCCAAAAGCGTTTGCAAGAAGAAGAACTGCGAAGGCAATATCCGTCAATAGTTCTCTCTAAGTTAGATGCTGTAGATCGTGATATCGATCCAGATGACTTGGAAAATGACATGGAGGACTTTGCGGCGGATGAACGCGAGATGACTGAAGAGGAGTTAGTCGATCTCGCTTCGGCATCGCGGACGATCGCCGAGTTGCAGGCAGAAATTGCCAAGCTTAAAGAACTGGAAGAACTAGCGGCTCGAGTGCGGCGCAGTGGGACAGATCGCAAGTGGGAAGAATTATCGGGTTTGTTGCAGGACTGTACCGAAATGTTTGATGCTGGTGGCTATCGTCGCAAGTTGGTGATTTTTACAGAGCATCGCGATACGCTTAACTATCTCATTGATCGCGTTAGTACCTTACTCGGTCGTACCGATGCTGTGGTGACTATTCACGGTGCGATCGGTCGAGAAGAACGGAAGAAGGCAGAACATGCCTTCAAACAAGATGTTGCCGTACAAGTGTTGATTGCCACAGACGCGGCGGGGGAGGGTATTAATTTACAAAGGGCGCATCTCATGGTGAATTATGACTTACCTTGGAATCCTAATCGCCTAGAGCAACGCTTTGGGCGTATTCATCGGATTGGACAGACAGAGGTTTGCCATTTGTGGAACTTGGTGGCGGCGGAAACCCGTGAAGGTAGTGTTTATGCGACTTTGCTTAAAAAAATTGAAGCGGAACAGGAAGCCTTGGGCGGTAAGGTGTTTGATGTGCTAGGAAAAGCGATCGCTGGGGTAGAGCTGCGAGATTTAATGATTCAGGCAATTCGTTATGGCGATCGCCCTGACGTTCGGGAAAAGCTAAATCAGGCAGTGGTTGATAAGCTCGATCAGCAAAAACTTCGTGACCTGTTAGAAGAAAGAGCTTTGGCACATGATTCGATGGATGCTTCACGGATACAGCGCATCCGTGAAGATATGGAACGGATGGAAGCACGCAAACTTCAGCCTCACTTCATTGCCGAATTCTTTCTGAGAGCCTTTACCGATTTAGGTGGCAGCATTCGCCAGCGCGAACCACAGCGCTATGAAATTACCCATGTACCTGCCAGTATTCGCAACCGTAGTCAGCAAGTGGGGTTGGGTGAACCTGTGGGCAGAAGTTACGAGCGTATTTGTTTTGCTAAGGATTTGATAAATGTGTCTGGGAAGCCCCTAGCTACTTTTGTATGCCCTGGTCATCCTTTACTCAATAGTGTCATTTCCTTGCTGCTGGAGCAGAATCGCGATTTGCTCAAACAGGGGGCAATATTAGTAGATGAAACTAATAAAAATGAGCGCCCTCGTGTTTTGGTGTATCTAGAACACGCAATTCAGGATGCGCGAAAAAATGTCGATGGGAATAGGCGAGTCGTCTCTCGGCGTATGCATTATGTGGAGATCGATGCTGAAGGGCATACTGAAAACGCAGGATATGCTCCTTATTTGGATTATCGACCCTTGCGAGAGGATGAGCAATCTCAGATTCCGACACTTTTGTCTCAATATACGTTTTCTCAAGAAATTGAATCGAAGGCAATTGGTTATGCGATCGCCCATTTAGTACCACAGCATTTTGCCGAAATTCGCGATCGCAAAGAGAAGCTGATCGACAAAACGATCGCCGCAGTCAAAGAACGACTGGCTAAAGAAATCAGCCATTGGGATCGACGGGCAAATGAGTTGAGCGCCCAAGAATTGGCTGGCAAACCGAATGCTAAGCTCAACTCAGCGAGGGCAAGACAGAGGGCAGACGATCTAGAAGCGCGGATGAAAAAACGGTTAGACGAACTTGCTCAAGAGCGACAACTAACACGCTTACCGCCAATTGTGGTGGGCAGTGCCTTAATTATTCCTGCGTCAGTGTTTATGCCGCCAAGCATTGTTGAGAATTCTGAGAAGCAAGGTCTGAGCGATCGTCTCAATGTTTCTAACCATGCTTCTAACTATGAAGCGCGTCGCCGCGTGGAGTTAAGGGCGATGGCGGCAGTTATGGCGCAGGAAGTGCAGCTCGGTGTTAAACCTGTCGATGTCAGCGATCGCCGTTGTGGTTATGATATTGAGTCCTATGTGGGGGATGGACGCTTGCGATTGCTTGAGGTTAAGGGCAGGGTTGAGGGAGCAGATACGGTAACGGTGACCAAAAATGAGATTTTAGTCGCTTTGAATAAGCCAGAGAGTTACCTGTTAGCGATGGTCAAAGTGCCACAGGATGAGGATGCTATTTGTTCTATTCGTTATGTTCAGCAACCATTTCAAAAGGAGCCAGATTTTAGGTCGATTAGCGTAAACTATAGTTGGCAGGAGCTATGGGCAAAGGGGCAGGATGTCTTCTCACTATAGGAGTTAAATAAGATGGCGACATTAGTAAAAGTTGCTCAGATTGAGACTTTGCAGGGTCAAACTACGGTTTTGCATGATATTGATTGGCAGCAATTTGAGGCGATTCTGGAAGATTTGGGAGACAACCGCGCATCGCGGATTGCTTATTTTGATGGTGTATTGGAGATTAGAATGCCGCTACCTGAGCATGAACGTACCAAAGTAATTATTAGCAATCTCCTAGTTATTTTGTTAGAAGAACTGGACTGGGAATGGGAATCATTGGGTTCATCGACTTTTAAAACTAAAAGTATGAAGGCAGGGATTGAGCCTGATGATTGCTTTTACATTAAGAATTATGCCGCCATGATTGGTAAGAAACGTCTAGATATGAGTATTGACCCACCACCAGATATTGCGATCGAGGTCGATCTCACTTCTAATACTCAGATCAGTGCCTATGAAGCTTTGGCTGTAGCTGAGATTTGGCGATATGCCAATGGTAAATTGTCGATTCGTCTTTTGCGTGAGGGGAAATATGTGGAGTCGTTAGTTAGTTTGTCTTTTCCTGATTTTCCTGTGATTGATGGCATATCGCAGTTTTTAGAACGTGGTACAGAATTATCAATTAGCGCTTTACGGCGAGAGTTTCGCCAATGGGTAAGAGATCGGTTGCATTGAAATTGATAGAAGTTAACAGGATGGCGACATTAGTACGGATTGCATGGTTAAAGCTTTGCCTTTTCGATATTCTTGTCGTGCTGACTCAACTTGATCTAAGAGGTCAGGAACTTGCAGGAGAGCGTTTGTCTCGATTAATGAATCATCATCACTTTGATTGTTGAGATTAAATACCAAAAATTCAACAAAGGCTAATGCTTGCTTTTGCTGCTCGATGGGGAGTTGCTGTACTGTGTTGACTACTTTTTCTAAGATGGTCATAGATTTAAGCTTTTATTCTCTTGTTGTCTAGTCTAGATCATAGTCATATCAAAACCAGAATAGGGTGAGGCGGCGCAAAGTGCTGTATGTCGTGAAATTTGTGAGATAATGCCAAAAATTGCAAGCAATCTTACATTTACATAGATGAGCTTTGCTAAGAACGGGTTACAGAAAAATTAATCGTCATGACTTACAAAAAGAAACTCATCGAGGTTGCATTACCACTAGAGGCGATTAATAAAGAATCGGCACGGGAGAAGTCGATTCGGCATGGGCATCCTAGCACTTTGCATTTGTGGTGGGCGCGACGACCTTTGGCGGCTTGTCGGGCGGTGTTGTTTGCATCGTTAGTAGACGATCCTTCAAGTTTGCCTGATGAGTTTCCGACTGAGGATGAGCAGAATATTGAGCGATTAAGGTTATTTGGGATTATTGAGCGTTTGGTGAAGTGGGAGAATATCAATAATCAGGATGTTTTGAATGAAGCAAGGGCGGAGATTCTTAAAAGTACCAATGGTAATCCGCCGCCTGTATATGACCCATTTTGTGGTGGTGGCTCGATTCCATTAGAAGCACAGCGTTTGGGTTTAGAAGCGCATGGGAGCGATCTAAATCCTGTGGCGGTGCTGATTACGAAGGCTTTGATCGAGATTCCGCCCAAGTTTAAGGATCTGCCGCCTGTGAATCCTGCGAGTACTCCCTCACCCCCTAGCCCCCTCTCCCAAGGGGAGAAGGGGAATAAGAGTAAGAAGGCGGTTAAGAATAAAGACCGTTTGATGCAGTGGTATGGGGCGCAGGGTTTGGCGGATGATGTGCGCTATTACGGCGCATGGATGCGGGATGAGGCTTTTAAGAAGATTGGACATTTATATCCTAAGGTTTCCCTCACCCCCCAGCCCCCTCTTCCTGAGGGCGAGGGGGAGTCGGACAAGTGGGAATTTTCTGTGGCTTTGCAGAAGAAGATGCAGGAGATTGCTCAACAGTTTCGGAAAGAGCCGACTGAGAGTGAGTCGATTTTGTGGGATTTGTTGAGAAATCGGAAACTGGATAATCGCAAGTTTCGCCGACAGCATCCTATAGGTCGCTTTGTGGTTGACTTTTATTGCCATGAAGAGCGTTTGATTGTGGAAATAGATGGCGGTATTCATGCATCCCAACAGGATTTAGATCGGCAAAGACAGGAAATTCTTGAATCTCTTGGATTACGCTTTGTCAGGATAAGTAGCAATCTTGTAGAAACCAATCCTCAAGATGCCTTACAAAAAATTCGCAACGCTTTCTTGCCCCCCTCTCCCTCAGGGAGAGGGGCTGGGGGTGAGGGAAATGACGCAACGGTTATCGCATGGATTTGGGCGCGAACGGTGAAATGTCCGAACCCTAGCTGTGGTTGTGCGATGCCTTTGGTGCGATCGTTTGCCTTGTCAACTAAGAAGGGCAAAGAGGCATGGATTGAATATGAGATAGAACGCTCTGGTGATGTGCCGAAGGTGATTTTTACGGTCAAGTCTGGAACGGGTGAACCACCTGAAGGGACGGTGAGCCGCAAGGGGGCGCGATGTATTGCTTGTGAGTCTGATGTGAAGTTGGATCATGTCCGTGCTGAGGGTAAGGCAGGACGGATGGGGGCGCAATTAATGGCGATCGTAGCTGAGGGGAATAAAGGAAGGCTTTATCTGTCGCCAAATGATGAACAAGATAATATTGCTAATTCTGCACAACCTACATGGAAGCCTGAAACAGAACTTGTTCCAAATTCTCGCCATGTCACGCCTATTATCTATGGAATGACAAAACACTCTGATCTATTTACTTCTCGTCAATTGGTGGCACTTACAACTTTTAGCGATCTAGTAAAAGATGCAAGAGAGAAAGTTATTGCTGATGGTGGTGCAGAAGAATATGCAAATGCTGTAGCGACTTATTTAGCTTTTGCTGTTGATCGTATTGCTGACAACAATTCAACTATTTGTTCATGGAATGTTGGAAGAGATGGAATAAGAGGGACTTTTGCACGCCAAGCAATTCAAATGACTTGGGATTTTGCGGAAACTAATCCACTGAGTGATTCTACAGGAAACTTTCTAGGTTCGGTTGATTGGGTTTATAGAGTTTTGCAGGAATCAAGAAGTAGCATTAATGGATTTGTTAAACAACAGGATGCAGTTGAAGAAAAAGCAAAAGATAAAGCCTTTGTATTTTCAACTGATCCGCCATACTATGATGCAGTGCCTTATGCAGACCTCTCTGATTTCTTCTATGTCTGGTTAAGAAAATCTCTTAATGGAATATATTCAGAACTTTGTTCAACTCTGCTAGTCCCGAAAAGTCAAGAAATGGTTGCTGATCATTTTCGTCATGGGAGCAAAGAAAAAGCGAAAGAATTTTTTGAAGACGGTTTAAGTAAAGTTTTTCAGCAAATTCGTAAATCAGCCCACCCTGACTATCCATTTACTGTTTACTATGCGTTTAAGCAAACAGAATCTGATGATGATGAGTCTGATATTGAAACAGATACAAATTCGATAGCTTCAACTGGATGGGAAACAATGCTAGAAGGTTTAATACAGTCTAGTTTTGCAATTACTGGCACTATTCCAGTACGAACAGAAAGAAGTGCAAGAAGTCGCGGAATTGGTAGCAATGCCCTTGCATCATCCATCGTCTTAGTCTGCCGCCCTCGTCCCGACAACGCCACCTCAACCACCCGCCGCCAATTTCTCAACGAACTCAAACGCGAACTCCCCGACGCACTCAAAAAACTCCAACAAGGCAACATCGCCCCCGTTGACCTTGCCCAAGCCAGCATCGGACCTGGCATGGCAGTCTACTCCAAATATGCCAAAGTCCTCGAACCCGACGGCTCCGCCATGCGCGTCCGCACTGCGCTACAACTAATCAACCAAGCCCTCGATGAATACTTCGCCGAACAAGAAGGCGAATTTGATACCGACACACGCTGGGCGCTAGCTTGGTTCGAGCAAAGCCAATTTAACGAAGGCGCATACGGCGATGCCGAAACCCTATCCACCGCCAAAAACATCAGCGTCCAAGGCTTAGTCAACTCAGGCATCCTCTTCGCCAAAGGCGGCAAAGTAAGACTACTCAAACGCGACGAACTTCCCACCGATTGGAACCCCGACAACGACAACCGCACACCCGCATGGGAAGTCGCCCATCACCTCATTCGCGCCCTCGACAAACTCGGCGAAAGAGGAGCCGCCAACCTACTCGCCCAAGTCGGCATCGACAAAGGCGAAATCGCCAAAGACCTGAGCTATCGTCTATATAGCATCTGCGATCGCAAAGGCTGGACACAACTAGCCCTTGACTACAACAGCCTCGTCATCTCATGGCAAGCGATCGTGCAACTAGCGATCGCACAGCCCAAGCCAAGCTATGAAGAAACACCACTATTTAATTTAGAAGGTAACTAATCATGAACATCCAACTTGTCAATGCGATCGTGCAAATGACCCAAACCCTCTCAAATGAGGAGCAACAGTTGCTGATCCAAAAACTGAATAAATTACTACTTGATGAATCAAAGCAAACAGATCCAGTAACTCCCATCACGACTACAGAGACATCACCACCAACCCCAGAACAGGGATGGGAAGCATTTTCGACACTAGGGCAAATTGCTGTAGCAGGAAAACTAAATAACGTGGCGATCGACCACGACAAATATCTATACAGGCTACCAAATGAAAAAAATACTTATTGATACAAGTGCTTGGGCAGCCATATCTGACAATAAAGACCGCCACCATGCATCGGCATTAAATTTTATTAAAAAGATCAATGGTAAATACAAACTGATTACCACCAATTATGTTCTTGATGAAACTTATACGCTATTGCTAATGAATGCAGGTTATCAAACCACCATAGCCTTTAAACAACGCATAGACATTATGGTTGCCAGTCAAGTATTAGAAATTGTCTGGATAGATGATGCGATCGCTAACCGATCATGGCAAATATTCGCGAAATTTAATGTAGATAAAGAATGGTCTTTTACAGACTGCACCTCCTACGCAGTTATGAAACAGCTAAACATCGCCGAAGTCTTTACCCTCGATCACCATTTTGCCCAAATGGGCTTCGTGAAACAACCGTAAAGCCCACCACCGCACAAGGTAGTTGATTTAACACTTGAGGTAACTAAATGCCATACAGCAACTTCACCCTCAGACAAGTCGAAAAGGACTTTCATTTACAAATCGAAGAAAAAATCGATCTGTTTGCCCATGTCCAAGCGATCGCCCCCAGTGACGATCTCAAACGAATCCTCACCGAAAATATTCCCCTCGCCCTTGCCATCAACACCGAAAAAGCGCGATCGGAATTTTTGATTGCACCAACACTGCTAGAACTGAGACGGCGATCGCCTACTCCCATCAGCTTATTTTCTGGCACAGAATTTAGCATCAGCCCCGAACAAGGCTTGTCAGGCTATTGTGATTATTTGATTAGTTTATCCAAGCAACAACTGATGATTAGCGCTCCAGTCATGGCGATCGTCGAAGCCAAAAATGAAGATATCAAATCAGGATTAGGACAATGTATCGCCGAAATGGTCGCCGCCCAATTGTTTAACCAACAGGAAAACAACAAAATTCCCATAATTTACGGCATTGTCACATCAGGCGAAATCTGGAAATTTCTGCAAATTTCTGAGCAAACCGTAGCGATCGATCTTACTGATTACTACATCAACAACATCGACAAAATTATCGGTATTCTCTTATCTTTCATTTCTACCGAAGTATAGATAATTATGAAAATCACCCTTGATATACCTCAAATCGACTTAGAGAAATTAATTGCACCAGCGATCGCTGAGCCGCGTATACCTCTCTATGACATCACTTGGCAGCAATATGAAAACTTTATTGAGATGTTTTCTGGACATCAAAACCTACATCTAACCTATCTGCAAGGAGTTTTAGAAATCGTGACGCTTTCGCCAGAGCATGAAATGCTGAAAACCCTAATCGCAAGGCTTTTATATATCTATGCCGATGATCTGGATCTTGACCTCTTTAGCTGTGGTTCTGCTACCTGTAAATCCCAATCAACCAATCGCGGACTAGAACCCGACGAAAGCTTTTGTATTGGCGATCGCAAACAATTTCCAGACCTTGCGATCGAAGTAACCGTCACCAGTGGCGGTATCAATAAACTCGAAATCTATCAAGGCTTACAGATTCCTGAAGTTTGGTTTTATCAGCGCGATCGCTTTTTCCTCTATCGCATTAAACAAGATGGTACTGGCTATACAGAGATTACTCAAAGCCAAATTTTTCCTGATCTAGATCTAAACCTGATGGCGCAATATATCCGCCCCGATCGCGAACCTGAAATGGTCAGAGCATGGCGCAAGCTCATTAATACTCCCTTCCCACCCAAGAATTAGCGGTGCGGCGCTTTGCGCCGCACCGCTAATTCTTGGATTTTAAGAATACAACATGGAAAGTCATGATGATTGCTAACCTTCAATCCCCTATACTGTCTCCCGCCGAATATCTAGCATGGGAAGCCGATCAAGATACTAAACACGAATACGAAAACGGCAAAATCATCGCCATGACGGTTGGTACAATTCCCCATAGCCAAATTTCCGCCAATCTTGCTGCCCTGCTCATTCCCCATCTGCGGGGCAAAGGTTGCAAGGTCGCCATCAGCGATGCCAAAGTCACCACCCCATCGGGCAAATACTACTATCCCGATCTCATTGTCACCTGCGACGATCGCGATCGCTTTGCGCGTGACTTTTTGCAATACCCCACGATCATTGTCGAAGTGTTGTCACCCGCTACCGAAGCCCGCGATCGGGGCATCAAACAGCAACACTATATGCTGATCGAAACTCTACAAACCTACATTCTGATCACACCAGATCGACCCAGAATCGAGATCTATCAGCGCCGTAGCGACTTAGCTTGGGAATATCTATCCATCGCGATCGAGCCAACAGATTTAGAAGATCAAAGTACAAATAACGATCCACTCATTCAGATCGCCAGCCTAGATCTAACCTTTCCCCTCTCCATTCTTTATGAAAATATTAATTTTCCTTCTGAACCTAACTATCTATAACAATTTCAACCTAACCTAACCAATCTGTTAATCAAACCTATGGCAATTAGCAATCAAGAACGTATCGGTCGCGCTCTCAAATATCTCAAAGAAGGACTATATCCTTTCATCGAACGCGAGATGAAAAGCGCCTATCGTAGTGATTGGCTAACTGCCGCTAGAGCATCCGTTGACCCAGATCCAAATATCAAGCGCACGCTCGACGAGATTCTCCAAGAAGATCCTGCGGCTCAACTAAAGCTACTCGATCGCCAATGGAACGAAGTATTTAGAAAAATCCTCAGCAGAACCGATCGCTCCATCGTTAATGAACTAATTGCCACCCGCAATAGTTGGGCGCATGGCTCTAGCTCTGTCTCTACCGAAGATGCCTATCGCGCCCTCGATAGCGTTGCCCGTTTGCTCGATTCTATCGGTGCAGCAGAGCAATCTGAGGCGATCGCTAAGCAACTCTATGAACTGATGCGGCAAAGATACGAAGAGCAAGCCCGTCGTGAAACCCGAAAAGCCACCGCCGCGATCGAAGGTTCACCCCAACAAGGGCTGAAAACTTGGCGAGAAATCGTCACTCCCCACCCTGATATTGCATCTGGACGCTACCAACAAGCCGAATTTGCCGCCGATCTCTGGCAAGTTTATCTCGATGAAGGCTCCGATGAATATCGCCTTCCCACCGAATTTTTTCGCCGTACTTACATTACGGAAGGACTCAAGCAACTACTGACCAATGCCCTCAATCGCTTATCTGGCAATGGCGGCGATCCTGTAATCGAGTTGCAAACTAACTTCGGTGGTGGTAAAACCCATGCCCTGCTTGCACTTTATCATCTCTGCTGTGCGCGATCGACTCAAGACTTACCAGGCTCTGAGCCAGTATTTGCCGCAGCCGAAGTCAAAGAACCACCCGAAAATATCAACATTGCCGTAATTGCGGGTAATAAAATCTCTCCTGGACAAAGACACACTAAAAACGATGGCACGGTCGTACATACCCTCTGGGGCGAAATTGCTTGGCAATTGGGAGGCAAAGAAGGCTATGAAATGTTACGTGCCTCTGATGAGACGGCGACTAACCCTGGGGATAATCTCAAGTTACTATTCAATCGTTATGCTCCATGCCTGATTTTGATTGATGAATGGGTTTCCTATGCCCGTCAATTGCACAAGCGCGAAGATTTAATTTCAGGTAGTTTTGACACCCACTTCACGTTTGCCCAAACCTTAAGCGAATCAGCCAAAAATGCCGATCGCACCTTACTTGTGGTCAGCATTCCCTCATCGGATATTGAAATTGGTGGCGATTACGGACAAGCAGCACTGGATAGACTCAAAAATGCGATCGGGCGTGTGGAATCGCCTTGGCGACCTGCCAGCGCTGAAGAAAGTTTTGAAATCGTCCGTCGTCGTCTGTTTCAACCGATCGCTGACCCTGCCCTATTTGTGGCGCGAGATGCAGTTGTGCGAACCTTCTCAGAAATGTATCGCAGTCAAGCACAAGAATTTCCTACTGAATGCCGCGAAGCCAACTATGAGCGCCGACTCAAAGAAGCCTACCCCATTCATCCCGAACTATTCGATCGCCTTTACAGTGATTGGTCAACTCTCGACAAGTTCCAGCGCACTCGCGGTGTCTTGAGACTGATGGCAAAAGTGATTCATTCTCTCTGGGAACGAGACGATCGCAGTTTGATGATTTTGCCTTCCAGTGTTCCTCTTGACGATCCGTTAGTTCAGTCCGAACTAACTCGCTATCTTGAAGACAACTGGGTTCCCATCATTGAAAAAGATGTCGATGGTGCTAATTCTTTGCCTGCTGCTTGCGATCGGGATAATCCCAACTTAGGGCGATATTCTGCTTGTCGGCGTGTCACCCGTACAATCTATCTTGGTTCTGCTCCAACATTAAGAGCAGCAAATCGAGGTATTCAAGATCGCCACATCAAACTAGGTTGTGTCCAACCAGGTGAATCACCAGCTACCTTTGGCGATGCTTTGCGCCGTCTTACCGATAGTGCTACCTACATCTACGTTGATGAAAGCGGACGCTACTGGATTTCTACTCAACCCAATGTCACCCGCACCGCTAGCGATCGCGCCACCCGCATCTTGTCATCTGAGCCAGAACGCATCCATACAGAAATCGTGCGCCGACTCAAAAGCGACAAAAACAAAGGTGAATTTGCTGGCATCCACATCGCCCCCGAAAGCTCTGCTGATATTCCAGATGATTCCAGTATGGGCATTCGCCTAGTTGTGTTATCCCCCAACTTTCCCCATAGCAATAAGGCAACTAATAGTGATGCTTATAGCCAAGCTCAGGAAATATTGAATAAACGTGGTGGCAGCCCACGCTACAACAAAAATTTATTACTGTTTGTGGCTCCAGATAAAAGTAAGCTCTCGCCACTGGAACAATCAACTGCACAGTACCTTGCTTGGAAGTCGATTACCAATGAGCGTGACATCCTCAATCTCGATCCTTTTCAAACTAAACAAGCCGATGCCAAGTGCCAGCAATCCAATGAGTCAGTTGATATTCAGTTAAAAGAAGCCTACCAATGGGCATTAGTCCCTGCTCAACCCGATCCGCAACAAGGAATAACGTGGCAAGAAGTTCGCCTACAATCTCAAGAGTCCCCTATCCTCAAAGCAAGCCGCAAGCTTTCCCATGACAATTACTTTCTCACTCAATATGCTGCGGCAAACATGAAATTAGAAGCCCTAGATCCCTTTCTGTGGCGAGATGTCAATCATCTCGAAATCAAAAAGCTCTGGAGCTATCTTGCCCAGTACCTCTATCTACCCAAACTGCGCGACGAACAGGTGCTACTACGGGCAATTTCTGAAGGTGTTTCATCGTTACTTTGGCAGGAAAACTTTGCCTATGCCGATGCTTTTGATGAAACCCAACAACGCTATGCGGGGTTGCGGGGTGGTGAAATGAGCTTACTAACTAACTCAACAGGGCTAATCGTTAAACCTGACATAGCTCAAAAACAGTTTGAGGCTGATGAGGCTAAGAGAAAAGAATCTGCAACCAACAAACAGACAACAGACTATCAATACAGCACATCTAGCCAAGGAATTACTAACATCGTCAAAGATGGCAGTTCCAGCACAGCCCAACCAAATCTAAAACCAGAAAATCTGCCACTTCCTCAACCAAAACGTTTTTACGGATCGATCAAACTAAACCCTTTGCGCTGTCAGCGTGACATGGAGCAAGTTACCAAGGAAGTGCTAGAGCATCTAATGAGCTTGGCAAATGCTGAAGTCGAAATCACCTTAGACATTCAAGTGCGATCGCAAGAAGGTATTTCCGATACAGTTATTCGCACCGTTACAGAAAACTGTCGTACCCTCAAATTCGACAGTCAGAGCTTTGAACAGGATTAAACTTGCACCATTTTTATTGCCAGTTTTACTTAACAGACTGGAGTTTAGACTAATTTCATTTGTATAACACCCGATTTTTGCTTACATCCAATCATCGTCGTCATCGTAGGAGACTCGCGTATTCGGGCGGCGGCGATCGTCTTCGTCCTTGCCCCGTTTGTTGCGACTGGCAAAACTGCCGATACTTTCGAGGATGCCACCGAATAGATCGTCATCCTCATCATCGTAATATTCGTCATCTTCGGCATAGAGTTCCGTCGATAGGGCATAGAGTGCTTCTTGCAACTCGGACTGAGCGCGATCAATTAAGGCATCATCTTCCTTGGCGATCGCATCTCTTAGCTTTTTAATCGATCCCTCAATTTGTTTGCGGCGTTCGTAACTGAGTTTGTAGCCGTAATTAAGTGCTAAATCTTTGAGTTGACGCTCGGCTCCCACTGCCAAGTTATCGGCTCGATTAAGTTTCTCGATGCGTTCCCGTTTAGCACGATCGCGATCGGCAAATTGCTCAGCCTCAGTGACCATGCGTTCAACTTCTTTTTCATCCAAAGTCGAAGCACCCTTAATCGTGACGCGACGTTCGACACCTGTGCGGCGATCGCTAGCGGTTACTGCCAAAATCCCATCAGTATTTAGATCAAAGGTGACATCCACCTGAGCCACGCCGCGAGGTTGTGGATCAAGTCCACTTAATTTAAAGCGCCCCAAAGACTTGTTATATTCCGCGAGATCCCGTTCACCTTGGATCACATGGATTTCCACAGAGGTTTGGTTGTCTTCAGCCGTTGTAAATAATTCCATCTTGCGACAGGGGATCGTCGTATTTCGAGGAATCAAACGTTTGACCACACCGCCCGAAGTTTCAACACCTAGAGACAAAGGTGTGACATCCAGCAGCAACACATCCTTAATTTCGCCTGACAAAATCGCGGCTTGGATCACTGCGCCGATCGCCACCACTTCATCGGGATTTACGCTTTGACTAGGAGGTTTACCGATCGCTCTTTCCACCATTTCCTGTACCGCAGGAATCCTCGTCGAGCCACCAACTAAAACCACTTCATCGATTTGGCGCGGACTAATTTGGGCATCACGTAACACGCGATCGAGGGGAATTTGTAAACGCTCTAATAAATCAGCACTTAAACGCTCAAACTGCGATCGCTTTAAACTGGTTTCTAAATGTAAAGGTCCCTCAGCCGTGGCTGTAATGAACGGTAAATTAATTTCGGTTACGCCCACGGTTGAAAGCTCGATTTTGGCTTTTTCGGCGGCTTCGGTCAAACGTTGTAGAGCTTGACGCTCTTTACGCAGATCGACACCATCGGATTTTAAAAATTCTTCGGCGAGGTAATTTACAATTTGGCGATCGAAATCATCGCCGCCCAACTGGGTATCGCCCGTCGTTGCTTTGACTTCAAATAAACCGTCGCTCACCTCTAGCACAGACACATCAAATGTGCCACCACCAAGGTCAAATACTAAAATTTTCTTGTTAGATTTTTTGTCTAATCCATAGGCTAACGAGGCAGCCGTCGGTTCATTTAAAATCCGCTTAACTTCAATCCCTGCAATTCGACCAGCATCTTTTGTAGCCTGTCTCTGCGAGTCATTAAAATATGCAGGAACTGTAATTACTGCACCTGTTACAGGTTCGCCTAAATACCGACTCGCCTCATCGACGAGTTTACGAATTACCATTGCTGAAATTTCTTCAGGGGCAAAATCTTTCTCAAGCCTAGAACTGCGTAACTTGATATTGCCCTGATCATCACGACGTACTGTATAGGGGACGCGCTTAGTTTCCGCCGAGAGTTCACTATGCTTGCGTCCGATAAACCGTTTGACAGAATAAAAGGTATTGTCAGGATTTAGCACTGCTTGCCGACGTGCCATTTGCCCGACAAGACGTTCGCCATCTTTAGTAAAGCTAACAACGGAGGGAGTGGTGCGGCTACCTTCTGAGTTTGCAATCACTATGGGTTTGCCACCTTCCATAACGGCTACCACAGAGTTTGTCGTACCCAAGTCAATACCTACAATTTTGCCCATGCTTGACGTATATACCTCTTCACTTCCCAAGACTGTCTATTAAACAGCTTAACAATTTTTGATGTTGCTTTACTTTGCTAATATCCTATCTCTAAATATCACGCTTATAGACAAAGGGCTTCTAAGCCCATCAATTCTGATTATCAAAATCGGTTTTTTGGAAGCCCGCCAACGGCGGACTTTCAAAAAACCGATTTTGGTGTTTCCAGCACCGAAGGCGCTGGAAACACCAAAATCGGTTTCATAATCAGAATTGCTGTTCTAATTCCCCTTGTCGTGAGATTGGTTATTTAGCCGAAAACTTTGTTTTTCCAAGCTGTGATCCCATCAATTAGCTCTTTGCGAGTATTAGCAAGTAATAGGTATCGATAGATAAACCATACCGAATAGACAAAGCCAACTAATTCAAAGAGGCTAGGCAATACGGGTAATTTATTTAAAAAGCCTAAAATTTCTGATGTCACTATAAATACAGGGATAGTAGCAATTATGGCGATCGCTAGGGTGCGATTGGCTTTTTTGCCTTCACCAAAGTACTCCTCCCAAAATTCCTTGATTTGTTTCAAAATATCAAAGCTCACGTTGAGTGAGTCATCTATGGGTGGAGCAGCAGGAGTAGTATTTGTTGTTATGGCTTCAGAAACAGATGTTACTGACTTTATTGTTTCTGGGGCTTTGGGAGATTCTTTGTCTGTGCTGGTAGTTTCTACAGTTTCGGCTGGATCTTCTGCGATCGATTCGTCAGTGTTTTCTTTAGGTTCCATAATTTGTTTGATCTTATTGACCAGTCAGTAGGATGGAGAAATTTTAACAATATTTGCAGCGCTTTGTTAGGGGATCGCTGGAACGTAATAAATCCAAGTAGCGCCGCTACTTGGATTTTGGGTTTTGATTTGTCTTATCTATCTCTTGCATGGCTATAGCAATCTTAAATGGTTTGTGGAAGGACACCCCATCGGGGTGTCCTTCCACAAACCAAAAAAATCCACAAATGATATATAGCAACGCAAGAGATAGATAAGGCAAATCAAAACCAAAAAGATTAGTGGCGGCGCGAAGCGCCGCCACTAATCTTTTTGGTTTTATGTCCTAAGCAAAACTTACGTTGCTATAGGACTGCTATATAAGATTTTTAAGTTTTAACAATAATAGCGATCGCAAATATAGCGCTCCTAAATGAGTTGTAAGATTTTGAGTGTTGTGAGAGTGCGCCCTTCGGGGCGCACTCTCACAACCTATTTAGGATTGCTATATAAAAACTTAAAAGAGACAGGACGCTTAGAACCATGCTTCTTTTAGAAAACAAATAAAGGCGGCGCGAAGCACCGCCTTTATTTGGGTTTTATATCCTAAGCAAGATTGATATATTTAAACTTTTTTCAAAGAATGTTCAAACTGGCTGCGATTTTCAAATACATCAAATAAAGTCTTCATTGATGTTGCTTCTAACAAAAATTCGATATATTCGCTAATTGAGCAGAGTGCAAACTTACAGCCGATCGCCTTTGCGCTCCTCAAAGCAAAAATTAAAGCCCCCAAACCTGAACTGTCCATCTGTTTGAGATGTTTTAGGTCAATAAGTAACACATCAGGTTTCCGATCTAAAACATGACTAGCTTGTTGACGAAAATAGTTAGTACTAGTGGCGTTAAGATGTCCCGTTGGCTGCATTACTTCAATGTGCATTGCTTTTTTCTCCTTTCCCCAGTTTAGAGGTACTTAAAATATCTAAAGTGATTTAATAAATTATTTAATTGTTAATTAAAATGTCTGGATAACTTGTAGAAAATATTAAGTTGAAGAACTGCTTTTGCTACCTAAACAATTATTTGATTTTGATCAGGCTTTTGGGCTGTGCAACTGTACTTTTCTATTTCATAGGAACATCCTACTTCCTAAATTCAATATTTATTTGCCCAAAAGTTATGAAAAGGTTATTTCTAAAGTTATTAATATTGAGCGATCGCCGTCTAAATCTTAGCCAATGGTTTCCAGCCCAGAATTAGTGGTGCAGCACGAAGCGCCGCATCACTAATTCTACGTGAGTTCGATATAGCCATTTGCGGCGTGCGAAGCACGCCGCAAATGGCGAAAAATGGTAAGAATCGCTTAGCGATTCTTACCATTTTTCGCTTTCGTCGAACTGACGTTAATTCTGGGTACTTATTGAGGTCGCTTTTCGCGATACTGAGGTGCGATCGCCTAAATACCAGCGCCAAGGAATATCTACTCCCTGCGTAATGCCGATTCTTGTGGTTTGGCAAATTGGCTCAGCGAAATCAGGCGATCGCGCCTCTAGCCATAAATCCGAATCTGGATGCAGCGTTACCCCATCAAGTTGTCGATCAATTTTTAATAGGCGGCAAAGTTTGCCCGGTCCAGCCCCTGCTCGATGCGCTTTTTCTTTGGGATTGTGCCAACTTGGTAAGCGATCGCATTCGATCGCCCGAATTAATACCGCACTGCAAAAATCTTCGCGATCGGTGACGATATTAACGCAATGATAAATTCCATAAATTAAATAGACATAGGCAGTACAGGGTTCGCCAAAAATAGCGGCATTGCGCTGAGTTTTGCGGCGATAGCCATGACAGGCAGGATCAGTTGCGTCATAGGCTTCAGTTTCGACAATAATTCCCCGATATTCAATCTTGTCAATCCTTCTAACTAAAGTACATCCCAATAAATCTGGCGCAACTTCGTAAGCAGGACGAGCAAAAAAAGGTTTTTTTAGCAGCATCAAAAACTCCAAACAAAAAGAATGTTCTAGATCTTTTTGCTATATAGCTTTTATCAGTCTAGTGAAGTACGGGTTTGTTTCCCCGCCAAAGGCGGGGAAACAAACCTTTGTACTCGCTTGCTGGCAAAGCGCTATATCGGACAATTTACCCAACTGCTGATGCCGTCCAGCCAAAATTCTTTTTTCCAGATCGGAGCATCTATTTTTAACGTGTCGATCGCATAGCGACAAGCTTCAAAAGCTTCTGCACGGTGTGGAGACCCCACCGCAACTAAAACGCTAATTTCGCCAATTTTTAATTTTCCTAGACGATGATGAATGACAACTTCGGTAACGTCTGGAAATTTCTGATGGCAGCGATCGCTAATTTCCTGAAAAACTTGTAAAGCCATCAATTCATAGGCTTGATAGTCCAAATAATCAACGGCTCTTCCCCCCGTCTGATTGCGTACCATGCCGCTCATCAGCACCACGGCTCCATTACGCGCATTATCAGCGATCGCATAGACCTCTGACACATCCAAAACATCATGAGTTAGTCGCAAGTTTTTACTCATTTATTCGCCTAAACTATTCGCCTAAACCGCGCAAAGCACGGTTTAGTTAAATTAATCTTCGTGTTCTTCAAACTGATCGACTAATTCTTTATTGGGTGGGCCAAACGCCACATATATCGCATAAGCTGTTAAAACGATCACACATACGGCAATAGTCACCGCGATCGAAGTTGCGTTTTCCATGAATTGAACCAATGATTTGAGTTATTCTTAATTACAATTATACTATTTTGTAACAATCCTTTTAAGAAGACAAAGTTATGTCACAACGTACCCGCCTTGGCGATATCCTCAGACCTTTGAACGCAGAATACGGTAAGGTCTCTCGTGGCTGGGGAACTACCCCTCTCATGGCTGTATTCATGGCGTTGTTTCTTGTATTTCTGGTAATTATTCTCCAGTTGTACAACTCCTCCTTGATCCTTGATGGTGTTAACCTCAACTGGGGCGGCTAGGTTCTAGCTATCCTGAGCAAAGATTAAAGGCACGCTTTGCGTGCCTTTAACGTATCAATAGTTTTCGTTGTATATAAATTTAAGGTCACTCTCCATGAATATTTTTGGTATTGGCTTGCCTGAAATGATTCTGATCATGTTGGTAGCACTTTTGATCTTTGGTCCAAAAAAACTGCCAGAAATTGGGCGCAGTATGGGCAAAGCGATTAAAGGGTTTCAAGATGCTTCTCGTGAATTTGAATCAGAGTTTAAGCGCGAAGCCGATCGCCTTGAGCAAACAGCAACCGTTGCCGATAAACCGACGGTACAACCAAATCCTGATGTAGCCACACCCGTCGCTGCTGCTGTTGCCACATCTTCAGAAGAACCTAAGGAAGTAACAACTGCCTCGGATGCTTGAGACTCAATCTATTTCTCTAATTGTGGGGCTGGGTAACCCCGGTACAGAATATGAGCGTACCCGTCACAATATTGGTTTTATGGCGATCGATCGCTTAGCGACATCTTGGAGTATTTCCCTTGGCAAAGAAAAGCGCTTTTATGGCATTTTTGGCGAAGGTCGATTATCGATTCGATTAGCCAGTAGCGGTAAGATCCGTCTGCTCAAACCAACTACTTATATGAATGTCTCAGGACAATCGGTACGAGCCTGTGCTGATTGGTTTAAGGGGAATCCCGCCAATATTCTAGTGATCTATGACGATATGGATTTACCCCTTGGTAAATTGCGATTGCGTCCTTCTGGCTCCGCAGGGGGACACAATGGCATGAAGTCCATAATTTCGCATCTTGGCACGCAAAACTTTCCTCGGCTTCGTCTTGGAATTGGGCGTGGTGGTAAAGTTGATGGTGATAATAATGCGATCGCCTCCAAAGCCAACCAAAACGTTACTAACCATGTCTTAGGAGGGTTTTCGTCTGCCGAAACTAAAATCTTGCCTGAAATTCTTGATCTGGCTGAGTCCACAGTGACCAGTATTTTAGTGGATGGGCTAGAAAAAGCAATGAGTCAATACAACAGTCGTAGTATTGATGTTTAAAGATGTCTAAAAAATCGGATAGTCATGTCAAAGCATTGCCGCTCTAAGTTTAGAGGCTAATTGGCTTGCCTTGCCTAAATTTTTTAGGACTGCTTACAAGGTATGATAAGACGGGTTTTTAGGGAACTTGAACATAGCGTAGTAACCAAATTACTGAGATATGCAAGTGCCATTTAATCGTAGTGAGAGGAGAATGTAATTTATGAAAGCCATGATTTTGGCTGCGGGTAAAGGTACTCGAATCCGCCCGATCACGAATATCATGCCCAAGCCCATGATCCCGATCATGCAAAAACCTGTAATGGAGTTTCTAGTTGAGTTACTCAGACAGCACGGCTTTGATCAGATTATGGTTAACGTTAGCCACTTGTCAGAAGAGATCGAAAACTATTTTCGAGATGGTCAGAAGTTTGGCGTGCAGATGGCCTATTCCTTTGAAGGAACCATTATTGATGGCAAGCTCCAAGGTAGTGCGCTTGGCTCGGCTGGTGGGCTTAAAAAAATCCAAGATTTCTCTCCATTCTTTGACGATACCTTTGTTGTTCTTTGTGGTGATGCATTGATCGATCTCGATCTTACCTATGCTGTTAACTGGCATCGTCAAAAAAAATCTCTAGCTACGATTATTACGAAAACTGTTCCTAGGGATCAGGTGTCGAGCTATGGAGTTGTAGTTACGGACTCCGATGGTCGAATCAAGCAATTTCAGGAAAAGCCAAGTGTTGAGTCGGCTCTAAGCAATACCATCAATACAGGCATCTATATTTTCGAGCCAGAAATCCTCGATTATGTGCCTTCGGATATGGAATTTGACCTTGGCAGTGACTTGTTTCCTAGGTTGGTATCAGACAATCTTCCTTTCCATGCTATTTCTATGGATTTTCAATGGGTCGATATTGGTAAAGTTCCCGATTATTGGCAAGCAATTCAAGATGTCCTTTCAGACAAAATTAAAAACGTTAATATTCCTGGGCAGGAAGTTAAACCAGGCGTTTATACAGGTTTAAATGTTTCGGTGAACTGGGACAAGGTAGACATCCGTGGTCCTGTCTATATTGGGGGTATGACTCAAATAGAGGATGGTGCGACCATCATTGGTCCAACAATGATTGGACCTAACTGTCATGTTTGCAGTGGGGCTGTGGTTGAGCGCAGTGTAATTTTTGAGTATTCGCGCTTATCAGATGTGCGGCTAGTCGATAAATTGGTGTTTGGTCGTTATTGCGTTGACAAAACGGGTGCAACTATCGACTTGCAAGCAGCAGCTTTAGATTGGTTAATTACCGATGCTAGACATCAACAGCAGTCACAATCTCCTTTAGAATTTTCTAAATCTCCTTCTTAAAAAAAACAGGGGAACCGCTTCGCGGTTCCCCTGTTTTTTATCTGCCACGAACACGCATGAACTGGTCGATACCTCGTGCGATCGCATCCGCCATCAGCTTTTGATAGTTAGGATTGCTAAGATTTCTCGCTTCAGTCGGGTTTGTTACAAAACCAGTCTCCACCAAAATAGCAGGCATCGAAGTTCTAGCAATTACATAAAAACCTGCAGCTTTGGCACTGCGATCAGTTGCACCAGTCGCTGATATGATTTGTGACTGAACGTAGCTAGCTAGCGTTCTCCCAATTGTTGAGCCTCGGGCAAAAAAGGTTTCTACACCATTAACGCTATTGTTGCGAGAAGCCAGAGAGTTAGCATGAATACTTACAAACACATCAGCATTAACTCTTTGAGCAAGAGCTACACGCGGCTCCAAATCAATTTCCACATCATTAGTACGAGTATAATAAACTGTGTAACCCATACTTTGTAGGGCTTGTCCTAAGCTAATGCTGATGGGTAAGACAACATCTTTTTCCTGTATGCCGTTACCAATAGCACCTGGGTCACGACCGCCATGCCCTGCGTCAACTACGATTACTCCTCGGCGACGCTCGCCTGTATTTTGAGGAGTTTGGATAACAGGATTGTTACTAGGCAAAGGCGTTTGGTTATTCGGAACAACGCTATTTAGTGAAACTTGTAATTGAATTTGTTGATTGTTAAAGCGTTGAGTTTCACGCACTTGCCAGCCAGCGATCGTTTTGATCCCAATTTCTACAGAGGTTCCCACTTGTAACAGTCTAATTCTTTCAATAGGACTGTTTGCTGCAAGATTGGGCCGTTGTAAATTTGGTGAGATTTTAGCATTAGCAACCGTTAAGTTATAAGTGCTAGAGGTAGGATCAAAATTCGCTCGATAGCTCACTGGTTGGTTGGCTGAGACTATTAGTTGCCCAGTATTACTAAAACTCAATCTTTCGATCGCCGCAGGCGCAGAAGTTACGGGGATGGGGGGATTGATTGGTCTAGGAAGGCTCAAATTGGGATTGGTGGGAGGATTAATCGGTATTGCCTGAGCCGTTTGATTCGATGGTGTTAGTAGTAGGGTTCTAGTGGCAGCAATGTACTGACTTTGCCATGCGAATTTGCTACTTGGATCACTACTATCGAGATCAAAAACTAGTCTGGCGATCGCGGGATTATTCTGAAATTGAGCAACTCTGACTTGCTTAATGCCGAGTCGGTTCATTGGCAGAGTTGATTGATGTAATTGTTGAGCCAAATTCGTGTTTTGCAGATCGACAATTAATCGATCAGGATTATCCTCCCTTTGGATGCGAATTTGAGGATTAGCATTAACAGTCAGCATTAAGCCATTGTTAGTTGCTCGAATGCTGTTTATTTGAACTCTACTAGGTAAGTTAGATGTGTTATTGATCGACTGTGCTTGTAACTGCCCTACGACAGGGCTGATATAGTCAGTAGCTAAAGTCATCAAAATTCCAACTGCTAGTTGTCGATATCGCAAAGTAGTTCTCCCGTGGGCATAAAGATCTAAAAGTTGAGCTATCGAACAGCTAGATTCTTGATAGATTTTTGATCTAGGGCGGTCCCCAGATTATCTATCTTCGGTAAGATTTCAAGAATTGATCGATACCTTGAGCGATCGCTGCGGCCATGCGCTCTTGATAGTTACTATTAAGCAGCCTTGAAGCCTCTGACGGATTTGTGATAAATCCAGTTTCTACCAAAATAGCAGGCATTGAAGTTTTCGTAACTACATAAAATCTAGCTGACCTCACACCACGGTCATTTGCACCCGTACTCGCAATAATCTGCTCATGTACTAATTCTGCAAGATTCTTACCTAAGGACGCATTAGGCGCATGATAAGTTTCAACCCCATTTACTGGTGATGAGCTTGCATCAAGGGCGTTAACATGAATGCTGACAAATACACTTGCTCTAGCATTCTCCGCCATCTGCACTCTTGGTTCTAGGTCGAGATCAATATCCTCAGTGCGTGTATACATCACAGAATATCCCATTTGTTGCAATATTCTACCTAGCTGTTTACTCATTGCTAGCACAATATCTTTCTCGTAAATACCATTTCTGGTCGCGCCTACATCTGGTCCACCATGTCCTGCATCCACCACCACTAGTTGACGGCCAGAAGTGACATTGCCATAGTTTGGCTGAACTTGCGATCGCGTATTTGGGGGAATACCTGCGGTCACTTGTCCAACACTTGTCAACTGTAAAGCGATCGCTTGGGGATTTGTGCGGCTAGTCTCGCTAATCTGCCAACCTACAACTGTTTTCACACTAACTACTACTGCATCACCCACCTGATTGAGGCGAATTTGCTCTATGGGGCTATTTGCTCCTAAGATTGGTCGGCGTAACTGCGATGAAATCCGAGTCGCAGGAATTGTGACACTGTAGGTATTACTAGCTAAATCTACACTGCTACGATAGGAAACCGCTCGACTAGCCTGAATTACCAGTTGACCATAACCATTAAACGATAAACCCTCAATTGTCGTAGCTAAACCGTTGTTCGCTATAGGCGAAGCTGTTACTGGCAAACTAGTGCTGAGATTATTTGCGCCGATAGGGCGGAGTACTAATAAACCACGCGCTTGATCGAAAGAACTCTGCCAACTGACAGGGCTACTACTATCCAGATCAAAAACTAACCGAGCGATCGCAGGGGATTTTTGAAACTGAGCAACTCTAATTTGCCTTACCCCATAGCGATTGATCGGCAATACGGAATTATGGATAGAAGACGAAACTTCAGTTGCTTGTAAATCTAAAATAATCCGATCGGGGCTAGCCACTCGTGATGTTCGCATCTGAGGAATGCCATTGATTTGTAAGGCAAATCCATCCGCATTAACTTGGACATTGCGTAACTGTAACTGCTGCCTTGACGATGGCTGCCTTGACGATGGTAGCTGTGCTAGCAGGTTACGATCCTGCAATGACGAGTCAAGTGGCAATTCAGCATTAACTGCTTGTGTACCTAAGCATGTCCCCGTCATTAACAGTATTAGCCATAGCGATCGTCGGTAATATGGGTTCAAAAAATCACTCCCACTTGACTAGAGCTTGCCAATCAAAACTTTAAGACAGCAATTCTACAGGAGATAGGTAAACTTTTTCCACCAATGGCGACTTTCCTAGCCAGCGTCGTGATACTTGAGCAAAACGATCTGGATCTCCGCTTACAAAAAATCTTGTTTCAGCGCGATCGCTACGATTATCCAAGCATCTTAGCCCCATCAAATCTAACTCTTGGCTCGCAGCCCTCACCACATAAGAAGCAGGATTCACTAGAGCTACATGAGACGGCAAAATTTGGCGTAAAACCCCAGACAAATGGGGGTAATGTGTACAGCCCAAAACTAAGGTGTCTATGTTTGCCTCAATCAGTGGTTGTAAATATTCCTTGGCTACTTGCAATGTGTATGGATCGTTGATCCGATCAGACTCAATCAAAGGTACAAATTCAGGACAATCTACCTGAAAAACCTGTGCTTGGGGATCGCTTTCACAAATAGCCCTTACATAAGCTTCACTTTTGACAGTCGCAGTCGTGGCAATTACCCCAATCCGCTTGCCTTTGCCCACTGCTGCTCTCGCCCCTGGCAAAATCAACCCCAAAATCGGCAAATCAAAATCCTTTCGCACTATATCTAATGCTAAAGCCGAACTGGTATTACAAGCCATGATTGCCATCTTCACCTGCTCAGACTGCATCCAGTGCAAAATCTCATACACATACTCAATGATCTCCGCAGGCGATCGCTTCCCGTAGGGCAATCTTGCTGTATCACCGAAATAAACCACAGACTCATTAGGCAATTGGCGATGAACTTCTTGTAAAACCGTAAGTCCCCCAACCCCACTATCAAAAACACCAATAGGGAACCGAGCTTCTTGCTGCAAAAACATGCACATCCTCACACTTCACATGCATCACAGTAAAGCATACTTTTCTTAACGTGAATATCAGCGTAACTAATTAACCTCAAATACAATTTCCGCAGACACTCATACCAAAGCAAAAAAACAACGTAGTCGTTTTTTGCTTAAAAAAAACTTACTGGGGTTACTTTTCAATTCACTTAATTTACACAAGTGCCGTTACGCTTTTGTGAATTGGTATCACTAACATAAAAACTAGAAAGATATGGCAATGCCTAGCGTTGCCATATCTTTCTAGTTTTTATGTCTTAACGGTACTTGCGATCGCTATACTTTTTCTAGGCAGCCTACGCTCCCCTATGCGACTAGCATCTGTCATACATAGAAAAAAATAACAACTCAAAAACTAAATCAAGGAGTACCCAATGGACTTATCGCGCATTCCCCCTCAACCTAAAGCAGGCATCCTCAACGTCCTGATTGAAATCCCCGCAGGCAGCAAAAATAAATACGAATTCGACAAAGACCTCAATGCTTTTGCACTTGATCGCGTCCTTTACTCCTCAGTCCAATATCCCTATGACTATGGTTTTGTCCCCAACACCCTTGCTGATGATGGCGACCCTCTTGATGGCATGGTGATCATGGATCAACCCACATTTCCTGGTTGTGTTATTCCTGCACGCCCTATCGGGATGCTGATCATGATTGATGGCGGCGACCGCGACGAAAAGATCCTCTGTGTCCCCGCCAAAGATCCCCGCTACGCGGATGTCAAAACCCTAGCCGACATTGCCCCCCACCGCCTCGAAGAGATCGCCGAATTTTTCCGTTCCTACAAAAACCTAGAAAAGAAAGTCACTGAAATCAGAGGCTGGGAAGGTGTAGATGCAGTACAAGCTCTTGTAACTAAATCAATTGAAGCGGCATTGCCTAAACCCTAAAACTTTATTTTGGGAGCTAAAACGCTTATGTCACAAGGGATAGAGAAGTCAAGCCAAAATCTTTTCAAAACAAAATTCCAAAAACGCTTGACAAACCGTTTTAACCTTGCTAACTTAATAAAGCG
>NZ_JAYGIF010000161.1:0-29165 GCF_034931345.1 Pseudanabaena sp. CCNP1317
TTCACAGAAGATTCGCGTGATATCCAAGTGCGATACGATACTGTTCATATTGCTGAGGCTTTTAGTTTGTCAAACCTAGTCTCAGCTTTTCTTTTGCTTTTGTCTACTCTGTCGAACTGACGTTTATTTACATCGCAAATGGCTTGTATCCTTTGCAAATGCATAACATGAAAGCCAAAGGCGATCGCCGATTTTGCTGCCTCAGTCATTAATCCCTTACCCCAATAATTTCTGGATAGCACATATCCCAGTTCAGCACGTCGATGGACAGATGTGGTATGCAAACTACAAGTTCCAATTAATTTGCCATTCTTTTTCATCACTATTCCCCAATTCATTCCCTTTCCAGAACGATACATCTGAAAGACAAAGTTGTTCAAATATTCATAGGTTTCATTAATCGACCGATGCGTTGCCCATGCAGTGTAAGTGGTTACTTGCGGATCACTGGCATAGGCAAAAATATCATCAGCATCAGTAATCGCCAATTTTCGCAAGATAAGCCGTGGTGTTTGCAGTGTTAAAAATTGTTCAGGCAGATCTAGCATAGTTAAGGTGCTGCAATTAAGAAACAGGTTGCCGACAAATTCTCCCCATTGACTTCGCCATTTTGGTTAATACCACAACATGGCATAGCCATTGTGTGTTGTGGTATTAGCAGCGCATATTTGTCCATTTCATAACATGATTTATGGCTGGGGATTACGGATAGAACTAATTGCTTGATTAAGCGATCGCAGTTCTTGCAAAATTTCTCGTAATAATCGATTAGTCTCATTTTGAGTAGACTCTTGCACCTGAATTGTCACTTGTTTCATTTTCAGGACATCCTTCGCAAATCTTGACACCTCAGTGGGGTGAAATAACAAAGGTTCGCGATCGCTTTGGCGGAGTTCAGGATTTAGCCTGTTTGGATCGTAAGGTAAGTTCAGTAAACCTTGGGCTGGATCGGTATTGGCATAGCGATATATAGAAGCACGCGATCGCCCTAATGCTTTTTGGATTGCTTCTACATCCATTAGCTCGTAGTTATGATCGGATTTTAGTTCAGCGTGGGAATACGCAGGATTCATATGAATTGGGTAATGGGTGATGGGTGATGGGTGATGGGTGATGGGTAAACCAATCCCCAATTACCAATTATCAATTACCCATCACCAATTACCAATCCCCAATTTAAAACCGCGCCCCACAGGAGCGTAACTTTAGTTGGTAATGTATTTTGGACAACTACTTATAATAAAAGCAGTATTTCGTGGAGATTTCGGTGAAGCGTAATTTTATGCTCTCTTTTTTGAGTCGAGGCCTAGCTACAGCGATCGCTGTAGTGATGCTCAGTAACTTGCCCCTATCTTGGCAATCATCTTGGTGGCAATTGTCAGGTAATCAAGCCTATGCTGCTCAGCCTGATCTAGTTGCCAAAACCGCTACATCCTCTAGTAAACCCTCTAGTCAATCGCCTGATTTGCTAACGGGTAATGTCGTTAAAACTGTTTTGGATAATGGCTTGACGGTTTTAACCAAAGAAGTAAATACAGCTCCAGTGGTCACTGTCCAAGTATGGTATCGCGTTGGTTCTCAAAATGAAAAAACGGGAATCACAGGTATTTCCCATCAACTGGAACATTTGCTATTTAAAGGAACCAAGGAGCGTCCGATCCAGTTTGGACGATTGTTTAGTGCATTAGGTAGTAACTCTAATGCTTTTACTAGCTATGATATGACGGCTTATTTTGGGACAACAGGCAGCGATAAGCTGGATGCAATGCTCAGACTGGAAGCCGATCGCATGGTTAATACTGTCGCTGGTGAAAATGAGCTCAAAAGTGAACGTACTGTCGTTTTATCGGAACTAGATGGCGGAAACAATAACCCAGGCACAAGGCTTTATCGACAGGTGATGTTAGCCGCATATCCAGAGAGTTCTTACGGTTGGCCCGTGATTGGCTATCGTCCTGATGTTGAGAACTATACGGTTGAGGATATCCAAAATTATTACCGTACTTTTTACCGTCCTGACAATGCCACGCTGGTAATTGTTGGCAATTTCAACACCGCAGACACACTCAAAAAGGTACGTGAAATCTATGGTGAGATCGCCGCTCCCCCAAAACCTAAAGTTTTAATTACCCCTGAAGCCCAACAAAGTAAACCTAAACCACCAGAGCCGAAATCAGCGCAGGAGCCAATTCGTCTCAAAGAACCTGGTAGTGTGCCATTTTTGCAAGCAGTCTATCCGAACTTGCCTAAAATCAATGATCCAGATGTGGCGGCGATCGATGTGATGGACAGCATTTTGACATTGGGTAGAAGCTCTCGACTCTATCAAGCTTTGGTGGAGACAGGCTTAGCCAGTAGTGCTAGTGGTAGTGGTTCGGCGATGATTGGCACGGGTTGGTATTTTATGGGTGCGACTCCGACCGCAGGTAAATCCCTCGAAGAACTCGATCGCCTGCTACTAGCTGAAGTTGACAAGCTGCAAACGCAGCCGATTACAGCCGAAGAACTGGAGCGGGCGAAAACCAGTATGCGCGCAAGCTACATTCTCGGCAATCGGGATGTGAATTCACAGGCTATTCAAATCGGTTATAACCAAACCGTAGCTAAGGATTATCGCTATAGCGATCGCTATTTGAGTGCAATCGATAAAGTCACAAGTGCGGATGTTCGGCGTGTAGCCAAGCAATATTTACAACGCGATCGCCGAGTGGTCGGATATTTTGAGCCATCGGTGATTACGGCTGGGGCAGGGACTACGCCTAGCAATGCTCACTCTTCAAATGCATTTCAACCTAGTTCTCCCGTTGATCCTGCTGAAGTTGCCAAGTACTTACCTGAGAGTGCTTTAGTTGCTAAGGCTGCAATTCCCCCTGAGGTAAATCCTGATAAGTTCACTTTATCTAATGGGTTGAAAGTTCTGTTATTAAGCGATCGCAGTACTCCATCTGTAACTTTAGTGGGTGAAATCAATGCAGGAGCAGGTTTTGACTCAGTTGAGAAAGCTGGTTTAGCAGGGCTTACGGCTCAAAATATCACCAACGGCACAACAACTAAAGATGCATTAACCCTAGCTTCACGGTTAGAAAATCGTGGAGCCAGTTTAGGATTTTCGGCTGGTCGCGAAAGTGTGGGTATCTCTGGCATATCACTGTCCAAGGATTTGCCAATTGTGATCGATCAATTAGCTGACTTGCTCCAAAATGCAAATTTTCCAGCTAAGGAATTTGAACTCAATCTTCAGCGTAATCTCCTCGCCTATAAGTCAGAGATGGATAACCCCAACTCTTTAGTGCGTCGGATTTTTCAATCAACGCTCTATCCTAAGGGACATCCATTTCAGGCGATGCGAACGGAAGAAACGCTCAAGTCTTTAACCCGTGAAGATTTAGCTAAGTTCTACAAGACCTACTATCGACCTGACAATACGATTCTCACGCTCATGGGTGACTTCGACCCTGCGGAGGTGAAAGCCTTACTCGAAGAAAAATTGGGTAAATGGCAAGCTACAGGTAAAGCGCCAAATTTCCAATACCCAAAAGTTCCAAATCTTGAGCGTACTAATGAAAAGCAAGCGACTCTAGCAGGTAAAACTCAGGCGGTAACCATCATCGGTCATCCGAGTATTTCCCGCTTCGATCCTCAGTATTACCCAGCGCTCTTGCTGAATCAGGTTGTCGGTGGTGATACCTTAGCTAGTCGTCTTGGTACAGAAATTCGCGATCGCCTTGGTTTGACCTATGGCATTTACAGCTATTTCCAAGCGGGTAGACCACCACAGGGAGCATTTATGGTGCAGATGCAAACCAGTGGTAAGGATACAGAAAAGGCGATCGCAGCCACGGTGGCTTTGCTCAGAGATGTTCGCGATAAAGGTATCACTCAAGCTGAATTTGATGTGGCAAAAAAGAGCTTGCTTAATAGCTTTAGTACTGAGTTTGCAGACCCTGACAGTGTGGCAAGTTCTCTGCTCAGTGATGAAATCTACGGCTTACCAGTCGGCGATTTCTATAAGTTCCCTCAGCGTATTCAGTCGGTTACTTTTGATCAGGTCAATCGTGCGGCTAAGGAATTATTACAACCCGATAATCTTTTGATTGTCTCGGTAGTTCCTAAAGCTGAAAAATAGTCATACCAAGGCTCAAAATGGGCTTCACCATTTTGAGCCTTGGTATCAAATCCACGAATCATGATCGCTATGGACAAGCTTTCCCTTTTCCCTACTGAAGACGGCTCAGTTACTTTTTGGTCAGACACATTTCAAGAAACATTTCATAGCTCCCACGGTGCAAAACACGAAGCCGAAGCTAAATTTGTCATACCTGCCAAAATTGCCGAAAAAGCCAGAATCCAAACTCAACTCAACATCCTCGATGTTTGCTATGGCTTAGGCTACAATAGCGCTGCTGCGATCGCCTGTGTCTCCGAATTACCTGATCGCAGTGCAAATCTCCATATCATTGCTCTCGAAAACAACCTCGAAGTCCCCCAAAAAGCGATCGCCGCAGGATTAGTCAGTATTTGGCAACCTGCGATCACGCAAATCTTAAAAACTGCTGCTGAAACTCAATCCGTAGTTACCGAAAATTTATCTTTACAACTATTAATTGGTGATGCAAGGCAAACAATTAGCCAAGTTCCAACTCAATGGGCTGATGCAATCTTTCTCGATCCCTTCTCACCGCTTCACTGTCCCCAACTCTGGACAGTCGAGTTTATCCAACTTTTAGTCAACTGCCTCAAACCTGACGGCTATCTGGTTACTTACTCCTCATCCGCCGCCGTCCGTACCGCCATGCTGTTGGCAGGACTAGAAATAGGGGCGATCACACCAGTTGGACGCAAATCCCCCAGCACGATCGCCGCTTTTTCACCTATACCCTTACCACCTATTTCCGACACCGAAGCCGCTTTTTTAAAAACTCGTGCGGCGATTCCCTACCGCGATCGCACCTTACAAAGTACAGCCGCCGAAATAATTGCTAGCCGTCAAGCCGAACAAAAAAACAGCAAACTTCCTCCAAGTTCTAGCCTCCGCAAAAAAGTTTAGACATAAGCAATCCTAAATGATTTGTGAGAATGAGCCTAAAAGGCTCACTCTCACAAATCATTTAATCTCATAAAGAAAAAAGTTTAGATATATAGCAAAGCAAGTTTTGCTTAGGGCATAAAACCCAAGAATCGAGTGGCGGCGCTTCGCGCCGCCACTCGATTCTTGGGTTTTGGTTTGTACTAGCTAACTCTTTTTTTGCTATAGCGCTTCAAGCTATATCTAAACTTTTTTGCAAAAATTATAGACATTAGATCATTCATGCTCTAACATAGATGATCGCGACTTTTTTGGCATTCCTCATGAACGCTTCTGAAATCATCCGCTCAATTGAAGCGGAATATATCAAAACAGATCTCCCAACAATTTATGTAGGAGATACTGTCAAGGTTGGAGTTAGGATTAAAGAGGGCGGCAAAGAACGTACTCAGCCATACGAAGGCGTGATCATTGCGAGACGTGGTTCCAGTGTTAATACTGTTATTACCGTCCGTCGGGTATTTCAAGGGATTGGAGTTGAGCGAGCCTTCTTGCTACATTCTCCCCAAATTGAAAGTATCAAAGTGATTCGTCGTGGTAAAGTCCGTCGTGCTAAGCTCTACTACTTACGTGATCTAGTTGGTAAAGCAACTCGTCTTAAACAACGATTTGATCGCCCACTATAGAGTCATCTATGGTTATACTAAGTATCAAACACTATTTTTTTATAGCAATTGATACAGATATAACTGGTTGCGTATCGAAATCGTGTTTTCACTACGTGCGTCCTTAGTTCAGTTGGTAGAACGCAGGTCTCCAAAACCTGATGTCGGGGGTTCGAGTCCCTCAGGGCGCGCTTCACCAATTTCACAAGATCGAAACTATTTAAGTTTGTTCAAGACTTTACTTAAACACATCGCATTTATCAAGATTGCAAAGGGATCTCAAGAGTTGCCGCTATGACGAAAAACGAACTAAAAGAGCAACCAAAAGAAGCACCGAAAGCTGGAGCAGATGTACAGTCTGAACCAACTGGAGTTGCCAAACTTTTTGTGGAATCCAAAGCCGAATTCGGTAAGATTGTTTGGCCCACTCGCCAACAACTGATTAGTGAATCTGCATCGGTTCTTTTGATGATCGTTGCGGTAGCAACCTTTGTTTATCTAATTGATGCTTTGTTTAAGGCGATCGCATTGCAGGTGTTTCAATAATGTTTACCGAGGACATCGACCACTCATCTAGTAGCCACGAAGATGAAGACGTACTATTTAACTGGTACGCCGTCCAAATTGCTTCAGGCTGCGAAAAAAAGGTTAAGTCGAGCCTAGAGCAACGCATCAAAACTCTTGATGTCGAAGATAGGATCAAGCAGATTGAAATCCCGCAGACACCGACCGTCAAACTGAGAAAGGATGGCAGTCGAGCAACCTCTGAGGAAAAGATTTTCCCTGGATATGTTCTAATTCAAATCAAAACTGTCAGAAATGAGATCGGACAGCTAGAAGTTGATGATGATGCATGGTTGGCTGTCAAAAGCACCCCCCATGTAATTAACTTCGTTGGTACAGAACAAAAACGTCATTACGGTCGTGGTCGTGGACATGTTAAACCTCGTCCTTTAACCGAAAAAGAAGTCGAAAGAATCTTCCGTGTCACCGTCGAACAAGAGCCAGTTCTCAAAATTAATATGGCTCAAGGCGACAAAATCAAAGTGCTTAATGGACCCTTCAAAGACTTTGAAGGTGAAGTGGTGGAAGTTAGCCCAGAACGTAGCAAACTTAAAGCCCTTCTTTCCATCTTTGGTAGAGACACTCCTGTAGAACTAGAATTCAATCAGGTTCAAAAGCAAAACTAATTCACTCAAACGCAGGTTTGTAGTTTCTTAAACGGCTAAAATTAACGGCTAAAATCAATGGCTAAGAAAGTTACAGCAATTATCAAGTTAGCACTTAATGCTGGTAAGGCTAGTCCAACTCCACCAGTTGGTCCCGCTCTAGGTCAGCATGGTGTCAACATCATGATGTTTTGTAAGGAATACAATGCCCGTACTGCTGATCAAGCAGGTATGGTCATTCCTGTAGAAATATCTGTTTATGAAGACCGAAGCTTTACCTTCGTTCTCAAAACACCACCAGCATCAGTTTTAATTCAAAAAGCGGCTGGTATTTCCTCTGGTTCGGCAGAGCCTAACCGTAAAAAAGTAGGTTCGATTACCAAAGATCAACTTCGCCAAATTGCGGAAACCAAAATGCCTGATATCAATGCAAATGATATCGATGCAGCAATGAAGATCATTGAAGGCACAGCAAAGAATATGGGCGTTACGATTAGCGCTTAGTTCTTCGCCTTGCAAGTTTTCAAGATCAACAAGCAAGATCAATACGTTTCAATAAAAATTTTAGTTGGGGGAGGGAATTAAGTTTTCCGATCGCACCCCGTAGGAGTAATCATGGCAAAGAAAATCTCAAAGCGACTTAAGGAAGCTCTCAGCAAAGTTGAGACCCGTCCTTATGCGCCAATTGATGCGTTAGAACTAGTTAAGGTAACTGCAACCGCTAAGTTTCCTGAGTCGGTAGAAGCGCACGTCAGACTAGGTATCGATCCGAAGTACGCCGATCAACAATTGCGGACAACGGTGACTTTACCTAAGGGTACAGGTCAAACAATTCGCGTGGCAGTTATTGCTCGTGGTGAAAAAGTTGCTGAAGCAACCGCCGCAGGTGCAGACATCGCTGGTTCTGAGGAACTAATTGATGAAATCAGTAAGGGAAGAATGGATTTTGATTTGCTGATTTCCACACCTGACATGATGCCCCAAGTGGCTAAACTTGGTAAATTGCTTGGTCCAAGAGGATTGATGCCTTCGCCTAAAGGTGGTACGGTAACTACCGATTTGGGTGGTGCAATTAATGAGTTCAAAGCTGGTAAGCTAGAATTCCGTGCTGATCGTACTGGAATTGTTCACATTCAGTTTGGTAAAGCTGCTTTCCCTGCTGAAGACTTGCTAACTAACCTTAAAGCTTTGCAAGAAACGATTGATCGTAATCGTCCCTCTGGCGCAAAGGGTAGATACTGGAGATCAATCTATGTGTCTGCAACGATGGGACCTGCGATCGAAGTTGATGTTGCTGCATTACGCGACCTCAAACTTGCAGAAGCATAAATAAAGCCTTTCTAAAGTCATTATCCTAGAGATTCCTTAGCGCCAAGCAGTGAGAATCTCTAGGAATCATTAAAAGCCAAGTCTAATAGTTGTAATAAGCCTAGAAAGAAATTTCGACAACTGAATATCTCCATAGACAGCAGGTGCTGATTGCTTAATTTCCTGCCGAGGTGTTTAAAAAAAGATTCTTGAGAGAATACTTTTTTAGCCTCGGTCTGCGAAAAGACGAGGCTTTTTTAATGACTTTTAAAGATACATACAGCCAATTTAATAGCGAGTCAAATCGTTGAAATTGGTTCCAAATACAAGGAGGTGAAAACCATATGGGTAAGACCCTAGACCAAAAGAAATTTTTAGTCGGCGAAATGACCAAAGAGTTTGAAGGAACTCAGATGGTCATGGTAATTGACTACTCAACTTTGTCAGTAGCTGAGATTACCAAGCTCCGCCGTTCACTCCGTCCTACGGGTACGGTGTGCAGAACCACCAAAAACACTTTGCTCAAGCAAGCAATCTCTGATGTACCCGAATGGAAGTCTCTCGAAGGCTTTTTAACTGGTCCTTCGGCATGTTTATTTGTCAAAGACGATATTGGTGGTGCTGTTAAGGCTTACCAAGCTTTCCAAAAGGAATCTAAGAAAACCGAACTTCGTGGCGGTGTCTTAGAAGGTCGCGCTTTGACTGCAAAGGACTTGCAGGCGATCGCCGATCTACCTTCTAAGGAAGTACTCATCGCGCAAATTGCTGGTGCAATCAATGCGGTTACCGCCAAGATCGCGATCGGCATCAAAGAGGTTCCTCAATCTCTGGGCAGAGCTATCAAAGCTGTTTCCGAAAAGGAAGCTGCTTAAGAATCGATTGGCTATTAGCGTTTAGCTATTAGCTCAATCTCTATAAAAGCTAAAGGCTAATAGCTAATCGCTAGCAGCCTCAAGCAACCAAACCTAAAATCTAATCTAATTAATCTAAAGAGAAAAACTATGTCTGCAAAAATCGACAGCATTATTGAAGAACTAAAGTCTTTGAGCCTTCTTGAAGCTTCTGAATTGGTCAAAGCGATCGAAGAAACCTTCGGCGTTTCGGCTGCTGCTCCTGTTGGAGGCATGATGATGGCTGCTCCTGGTGCTGCTGGCGCTGCTGCTGAAGAAGTTGAAGAAAAGACTGCTTTTGACTTGGTACTTGATGAAGTTCCTGCTGACAAGAAGATTGCTGTTCTGAAGATCGTTCGCGAAATCACTGGACTAGGTCTAAAAGATGCTAAGGATTTAGTTGAGTCTGCTCCTAAGACAGTTAAGGAAGCTATGGCTAAGGCTGATGCTGAAGCTGCTAAGAAGCAAATCGAAGAAGCTGGTGGTAAGGTTTCCATCAAGTAATTACCCAGTAACTACTTAGTTCTAAACGCTAAATAAATGTGGAAAAGGAAGGGGTAAATCTAATTGATACTCCTTTCTTTTCTTTTTTGAGTATGCTTTGTTATAGTAGTCAAAAATACATTTGCTACAAAAATATGAAATGGCGAGTTGTACTAGAACCCGATCCAGAGACAAATGACTGGTCAGTTTGGTGTCCAGAGTTATCTGGATGTGTATCTGCTGGTGTTACTCAAGAAGACGCTTTGCGAAATATTTGTGAAGCTATAGAGCTTTATTTACAGCCCGATCCTATTGAACTGCTCCCTAACGCGGTTATCCGTGAGGTAGTTGTAGGATGATCAGAATGCGTAGGATGAACGCTGATGCAGTGGAGCGCATATTACGCAAGTATGGTTTTGTACTGGTTTCTCAGAAAGTAAGTCACCGCAAATGGTGTAGTTCAGATGGAGACCTTCAAGTCATACTCCCTTACCATCAAGGACGAGATCTACCCATTGGCACGCTGAGAAATATTGTGGTTACGGCAATGATCCCATAGGAAGAGTGGAAATCACCATAGCATTAGACATTACACTTACTGCCAAATAAATAACTACTCAATATGAATGATCCCCTTTCAGAATTATTTGCGGTGATTGTTGATCGCCGCGAGAATCCGCAAGAAAGTTCTTATACCTGCAAACTATTTGCAGGTGGCGACAACAAAATTTTAAAAAAAATTGGCGAAGAGTCTGCCGAAGTGGTGATGGCTTGTAAAGATGATGATCCCGATGCGATCGCCTCAGAAGTCGCTGATTTGTTCTACCACACCTTAGTGGCGATGGCGCATCACCATGTTGATCTGCAATTGGTATACGACAAACTCGCTCAACGACGCTAAAAGTCAAAAACTTAAGGTTATGCCAATCACAACCTTAAGTTTTTAGTACGCAATACTTAATTAATGCAGTAAGATTACCTATGAATTGATCAAAGGGTAGATAGCTGTGGCATCGAATAGTGTAGAGCGTTCTCAGTCTCTGACAGGCAGTATTTTAAAAGGCACTCTTAAAGCTGTTGGTGGCACTTTGCTGGGTCTTATCATGGTTGGTGGTGCAGCAGTGGCAGGCGGGTTAGTGGGATTGGCTCTTAGTTTTCGTGATCTGCCCGATGTGAGAGTCCTTAAAGGTTATGTCCCTGTCGAAACCACCTATATATATGACATTAACGGTGGACTAATTGCCCGTTTGCATGGTGATGTCAACCGTGAAGTTGTTACCCTCGATCGCATCTCGCCGCATCTTAAGCGATCAGTTTTGGCGATGGAAGATGCGTACTTCTATACCCACAAGGGTATTGATCCCAGTGGTATTGGACGCGCTATTTTAGCTAACTTTAACGCAGGTGGAACCGTTGAAGGTGGCTCAACATTAACGCAGCAATTGGTTAAAAACTTATTTCTATCTAATGAACGTAGCCTGAACCGTAAAGTTGCTGAAGCAGTTTTAGCAATGCGGGTTGAGCAAGTATTTACCAAGGAGCAAATCCTTGAGATGTATCTCAACCAAGTATTCTGGGGAAAAAATACTAATGGTGCAGAAACCGCTTCTCAGAATTATTTTGGTAAATCTGCTGCTGACTTAACTTTGGGGGAGGCTGCTATATTAGCGGGTACGATTCAAGCGCCTTCAGTTTTCAACCCTGTGGATAACTATGCTGAATCCAAAAAACGTCAGGGATTGGTGCTAGATCGTCTTCTAGAGTTAGGATGGGCTACCTCTGCTGAAGTCAAAGCTGCCAAGGCGCAAAAAATTACAATTCGCAAGCAAGGGATTTCCTACGAAGCAAGCCGTGTTCCCTATGTATCTCAAGCGGTTACAGCCGAACTAGAAGAGAAATTTGGTCGTGATGTGGTTCTGCAAGGTGGATTACGTGTGCAGACGACAATTGACTTAAAGTTACAACGCATTGCTGAAGAGGTGGCCGCAGAAGGTCATCGAGATTTAATTGATCGTGGAGCCTATGCCGATCAATTGTCTTTGGTAGCTGTCGATCCACGCACGGGATTTGTAAAGGCTCTAGTGGGTGGAGTTGGTGAATTTGATAAAAACCAGTTTAACCGCGCTGTACTGGCTAGAAGACAGTTAGGTTCTTCGTTTAAACCTTTTGTTTACTATCTTGCCTTTGCTTCAGGTAGCTACACTCCTGATTCAACGATTGATGATAGTCCTATGTCAATTCCCGATGGTGATGAGCCTTATATTCCTCGCAACTATGACAATAAATTTTCAGGAGCAATGAGCATTCGTCAAGCGATCGCCGTTTCTCGAAATATTCCTGCAATTAGGTTAGGGCTAGAATTTGGGAATGAAAATGTAGTGGCGCTTTGTCGAAAACTGGGGATCAATAGTCCGATTCTGCCCGTTGTGTCTTTGCCCCTTGGTGCAGCAGACGTTACGCCCATGGAAGTGGCTGGAGCCTATGCGGTATTTGCCAGTGGTGGCTATAAATCAAAAACGACGCTAATAGCCCGTGTGACCGATCGCAATGGTAATTTGGTGCTAGATAATACACCCAAACCTGAGTTAATTCTTGATCCTGTTGCGGTTTCTTATTTGACCGATGCTATGCGTGGAGTTGTTACTAATGGCACAGCCACAGAAGCCCAAATGAGTGACGGGCGACCTGTAGCAGGCAAGACAGGTACAACTTCAGACTTTCGAGACGCTTGGTTTGTGGGCTATGTTCCTCAGCTATCCGTTGCCATTTGGATTGGTAATGATGATTATTCGCCAATGGCAAATGGTGTGACGGGTGGTGTGTTTGTGGCCCCAATTTGGCGCAAGTTTATGGAAAGGGCTTTAGCTGGACAGCCAATTGAGCAGTTCCCTGTGCCAAGTGAAATCCAAGAAAAAGAAAGTACTAAAAAGAAAAACTAGCAAAAAGTATTGCAAATGAATACTTTTTGCAAAATATTAGGAAATTATGTGGCAACAAATTTTATTCATTTTGCGATTATTTGTTTATTCTGCGATCGCCTCGGCTGTAATTAAATATGTTGCGCCCACTTGGAGCTTTCTGGCGAATAATTTAACAGAAGATGTGATGAATGCGATCGCGATATCTTTGATTACCCTGCCGATTTGTTTATTTGCCTTTGTTTTGTGGCTTAAGCGCTAATTATTAACGTGAGTTCGGGATAAACTACAAAATTTTAAAAGCCACAACAGTAAAAGCCTCGCAAAGCGAGGCTTTTACTGTTGTGGTTCCTAGAGAGGGTTCGCAGCTCGAACCCTCTCTAGGAGCTAGTTTGAAATCAACCCGAACTGAGGTTACTTAACGTCAGTTCGACAAAAGCGAAAAATGGTAAGAATTGCTAAGCGATTCTTACTATTTTTCGCCATTTGAGGCGTGCGAAGCACGCCTCAAATGGCTATATCGAACTCACGTTTACTTAGGACTTAAAACCCAAAAGATGAGAGGCGAGGCGTAGCGCCGCCTCTCATCTTTTGGGTTTGGGTATAAAGCACAAAGATAATAGAATGCGGAGCAAAATGCCGCATCCTATTATCTTTGTGCTAAACAAGCTTTACATAACTCTTAGTCATGACAAAGCAATTACGGCCGTCAGGCGATGTCTCATATCTAATTTCGTCAGCAACAGTCTTGGCAATCATTAATCCTCGCCCCCCCGTGGGAATATCATCAATACTTTCAAAATCTTTGCTTTTCTGAGACTCTATCGCAGCTCGTTCAATTTCTGCCTGTAGATCAAATGGTTCGCCAAAGTCCCAAATCTTCATTTCTAGGAAATACTGATCCTTGTCAAGGATGATCTCAATATCTATGGGCGTTTCTTCAGGCAATCCCTCATGGGCATAGGAAACCACATTGGTAAATACTTCTACTAAAACGAGATTACACTGCATCCAAGTTGATTTTGGCAACAGATTTTGAAATTGCTGAAACCACTCTTGCAATTGAGCAAGAGCATAAATATCACTGTTAACTTGAATATGGTAACGCTCTAACACTGATAATTTATCTGAATTTCAAGAATCTATTATTTTTAAGTTTAAGTTCAATTACTGACGGTTATACCAACGCATTAAGACACCTGCAAGTTTCTCTGAGTCATGACATACAGTGCCATTGTCTTTCTCTCGCATAATGTTAGCGACTAAAATAGGGCAGCCCATTACAGCAAGGCTATCACGGTCTAGATATGTAAAATGCGATCCAGAAGAAGCATAGTGTTGTAGCGATCGCTCTGAAGGTGGATGCTTTTGAACTAAAACCACATCAAACAATCGTACACCCGCTAACTCATCTAAAACTCTTACATAATCAGATACGGCATAGCCGTCCGTTTCACCTACCTGACTCATGATATTACAAAGATAGATCGATGGCACATTGCGATCAATTAATGCTTGGAGTATTTCAGGTACGAGTAGGTTAGGAATGATACTGGTATATAAGCTGCCAGGTCCAATCACAATCAGGTCTGCTTCGTTGATATCCTCAATGGCTTGGGGCAAACCCTGCGGATTATCTGGCTTACAACCAATATGTTTGATTTTACCTTTGGCTAGGGGAATATTGGACTCCCCCTCAATATATCGTCCATCTTCAAATTCAGCCCATAGCACCATATGTTCAAGGGTTGCTGGTAAAACGCGCCCCCGTACAGCTAATACCTGTGAACTAGCTGCGATCGCTTTTTCGAGATCGCCTGTGACTTCACTCATGGCGGTGAGAAATAAATTGCCAAAGCTATGACCAGTTAATCCTTCTCCTGTTTGAAAACGGTATTGAAATAATTCTGTGACTAGTTTTTCCTCATCAGCGAGAGCTGCGAGACAGTTACGAATATCGCCTGGAGGTAAGACTCCATACTCACGGCGTAAACGTCCAGAGGAGCCACCATCATCGGCAACGGTGACGATCGCCGTAATGTTGGCACTATATTGCTTCAGTCCACGTAATAGGTTGGATAAGCCCGTACCACCACCCACAGTGACAATTTTCGGTCCACGGTTGAGCTTGCGATGGGAGACTAGCAATTCTAATAGTTCTTTGTCTTGATTGGGCATCAAAACTTGGGTGATCGATCCAAGAGCGCGTTTTTGTCCTAGCCACAATAGCCCTAGCCCGAATAAAAGGGCGATCGGTCCACTCATGTTGCGGGGCAAGATCGATACCAAGGTGTCGATCGCATTACCAATCAAGCGTGACAAATATAAGATCGGAGTTAGCCTTGCGGAGATGGCAACCCCTAACACGATTAACACAATACCGACGATGCTAACTAGTAGCCATCGCTTCACAAATAATCCTGGTAAAAACCACTGAAACCCTCTCAGCCACTTTCTTCTTTTTAGGGCTGGACGATATCGATTTGCTGGTGGCTTTTTTGAGGGCTTCATTTAGCATCCTGTAATATGTACCAGCACTTCGCGGGTATGACCCAAGTTGCGATGTTCCCAGACAAAGATTCCTTGCCAAGTGCCGAGGGCAAGTTTACCATTAGCGATCGGGATCGTTTCTGAGGTTTTGGTAAGGGTGCTGCGAATATGCGATGGCATATCATCAACTCCTTCAGAGATATGGCGATATTGGCTAGCATCTTCGGGAATCAGTTTTGTAAAAAATGTTTCTAGATCAGCCAATACATCTGGATCGGCATTTTCTTGAATGATGAGACTCGCGGATGTGTGACGTAAAAACACGTTGCACAACCCCATCTTTATCCCTGATTGAGCTAAAACTGCATCCACTTGGCGGGTGATATTGTGCAGCTTTTTGCCATTGGTACGCAAAGCGATCGTTTGCTGCACCATAGTTTGGACTGTATTTGTGTTCATTGAGTATCTAGAAAAGCGCCGACTATGGATAATGCTACCACTGGTGCTGTGATGGCAGATAAAACCCGATCGCCTAAGGATACAGGGATAAATCCTGCTGCGATCGCCATTTCTTCTTCTCTAGTAGTCCAACCACCCTCGCAACCTGTGGTAACGATGATCTCAGAATTTTCTTCTCCATTGGAGTTTTGTAGACTAGTGAGTAAATGTGGGGCATTAGGACTAGTTACACATATATATTTCCAAGTTGGTAATGTTGAGTTTGCTAGAGCGTCTAGCCACGATGTTAATGTTTGGGGACTATAAATTTCAGGTACATAATTACGCATTGATAGCTCGGCTGCTTCCTCGGCGATGCGTTGCCAGCGATCGCGTTTTTGGTTGCCAATTTCTGTACCTGACTTGAGAATTGTGCGATCGCTAAATAACGGCACAATTTGACGCACTCCTAGCTCCGTAGTTTGACGAATTACTGACTCGATATTGCTGCCTTTAGGCATGGCGATACCAAGAGTGATCTGGGCGGCTAACTCAGAATTATTTTCTAATTTGGCAATGACTTCGGCAATATCGGGATCACTGGATAGCTTGGCTAACCACCATCCACCTTGGCGATCGAGGGCAATAAATTCGGATTCAGTTTCTAATCGCAATACATTGCATAGGTAATGTCTTTGCTCTGTAGTAAGTGCGATCGGGCTATTTATTTGTAAAGCTGACAAGACTTGGTGCGCTTGTAAAGTTAATCTTTGCAGTCGGCGTTTTTTGATCACAGCTTAGACGAGTTATTGGAATTATAGCTGTCGCTATTCTTGTTAGGACATAAAACCCAAATAGTGTGAGGCGGCGCTTCGCGCCGCCTCACACTATTTGGGTTTTGATTTGCCCTGATACAGATGGCTATAGCTATACAAGAATTTATAGCAATAAAGGGTTTGCTTAGGATATAAAACCCCAAATAAAGGTGGCAGTGCAAAGCACCGCCACCTTTATTTGGGGTTTTTGGGAAAGTTAGCCGTCGGCTAGCTTTCCCAAAAACTGCTCAAAACCAAAAAGATTAATGGCAGCGTGAAGCGCCGCCATTAATCTTTTTGGTTTTATATCCTGAGTAAAAATTGCATCGCTACACAATGAGAAATGCAAGGTTTTGAGTTTTCATTTTGCTTACAGCAAAATGAAAACCTTCATAATGTCGAGTTTGCTTTACTAGAGGATAATTCACGATAAACTTTAACCTAAAAGAATTTTTAAAAGGCTTATGCACGGCAAATTCACATTGCATCCCCCCATACGCTTTGGAACTGACGGTTGGAGAGGCATCATTGCCGATGACTTTACCTTTGAGCGCTTAGCCGCAGTTGCCCCGATCGCTGCTCATATTCTCCGTGAAACCTTTGGTGCATCAGGTAGTAACACAATTATTGTGGGATACGATCGCCGCTTCATGTCTGATGCTTTTGCCAAACATACTGCCGAAGCCGTGGCTGCGATCGGTTTTGATGTCTTACTTGCCGATGACTTTGCCCCGACACCTGCGTTTAGTTGGGCTGCCTACGATCGCAAAGCTTTGGGAGCTTTGGTAATTACAGCTAGCCATAACCCTGCCAACTATTCGGGCTTAAAAATCAAAGGTGCATTCGGTGGCTCAGTATCCCCAGATGTGACCGTCAAAGTTGAGGAAATTTTAGAGCGTGGTGATTTTGTCTATGAAAGTCCTCATCTTGACAAAAGAGTAGGCAAAATCGAAACCTTTGACGCATGGGCAAGTTATTGTGAGGCTTTGCGGGGTAAAGTAAATATTGAAGCGATCAAGCAGGCGATCGCAGTGGGAAAGTTGACCGTATTCGCAGACGTAATGCATGGAGCAGCCGCAGGAGGTTTAGCAAGAATTTTAGACTTGCCATCTGCAACCCAAGCCAATTTAATTGAAATCAACAGCGAGACTGACCCGCTCTTTGGTGGTGGAGCGCCTGAGCCGCTCCCTCGCTATATTGCTGAGCTATTCCGTCAAGTCAAAACCTATCACCACGATCATCCAGAAAAAACTTTAGTGGGATTTGTGTTTGATGGTGATGCCGATCGCATCGCTGCAACTGATAGTGAAGGCAATTTCTTAAGTTCGCAAATTCTCATTCCCATTCTATTGGAACATCTTGCCAAAAATCGCGGCTTTAAAGGTGAACTGATTAAAACCATTAGTGGTTCTGATCTGATGCCTAAAGTGGCGACTCTCTTCGATTTGCCAGTTTATGAAACTCCTGTTGGATACAAGTACATTGCTGAAAGAATGCTTTCGGGGATTCCTTGTCTATTGGGAGGCGAAGAGTCGGGTGGTATCGGCTATGGCAATCATATTCCTGAACGTGATGCTTTATTGTCGGCTTTATATGTGCTAGAGGCGATCGCTGAATCTGGAAAGGATTTGAGTATTCTCTACAGTGATCTCCAAAAGCAGACTAATTTTGTTTCTCATTACGATCGCATTGATAAGAAGCTCTCAGGTATGGCGGCGCGTGAGAAATTAGTATCTACTCTTCAGCAATTTTCATTGACTGAAATTGCTGGGCGCAAAGTAATAGATGCTAAGGCTCCCGATGGCTTTAAGTTCCGTTTAGCCGATGGAAGTTGGCTATTAATTCGTTTTAGTGGAACAGAACCATTACTAAGGCTTTATTGCGAAGCTTCTACCCCTGAACTTGTGCATAAAACCCTCAACTGGATTTCCAATTGGGCTGAGCAATTCAACTAAAAGCAAGGGCTATTTGATGCCCTTGCTTTTTTGCAGCATTAACACCAATTCATGAAAGTATGGCAACACTTTTATGAATTAAAAAACGATCTAAGTAAGTGTTCTCAAAACACAAAATGGCGTAGCCATTTTGTGTTTTGGTATAACATGCAGCTATCAATAAATGTAAATTTCATCATGCTAAAACAAAATCAAAAATCAACAGAGAATGGCAGCACAAAGTACCGCTATTTTCTTTTGTCGAAAAAACTTGGAGATTTATTAATTGTTTTTTGCTGCGTGTGTTTGATGCTTTTTAGCATCGATCATTTACCAGTCATGGCAGGCGATCGCACATTTCTGAAGGTATCACTGGACTTCGTCAATGAGTATCAATTACCAAAACAAAATTTTGAGAATACTCCCGTGGGCGGCTTATCGGGACTGACTTATGATCGCATTGATGATGTTTTCTATGCGGTTTCTGATGATCGCAGTGAATTTGCACCTGCAAGATTTTACGCGCTCAAGCTAAAATTTAGCCCTCAAAAAGAACAATCCAACCTTGAGAATGTAGAAGTAATTGGCGTAGATTTCCTCAAAGATAAAATGGGTAATACCTATGCCTTGGGTGAAGTTGATCCCGAAGGAATTGCATTAACAGGCGATCGCACGGTTCTCGTTTCCAGTGAAGGTGTAACTAGCAAGAGTATCCCTCCCTTTATCGACGAGTTTGACCTATTGACAGGTAAATGGCTCAGAAGCTTACCAATACCTCAGCGCTATCTATTCGAGCCAAAAAAGGAACCAAATTCTAACAAAAATCAACTTCCTAATCCAGAGCCACAGGGCGTAAAAGACAATCTTGGATTTGAAGCACTTACCGTAATTCGCGACTCCATTGGTGATCCCTATCGCGTTTTTACGATTACCGAAAATGCTCTTGCTCAGGATACTCAAACCGATGAGAGTCTGCCATCTGAAAGCCGATTTTTGCATTATCTTGTTGGTAATATCGCGCCGCTAATCGTTGCTGAACACCGCTATCCCGTAGAAGCAATGACTCCACCTGTCACTCAAATTGGTGTCAATGACATCGTATCCCTCGATCGCGGCGGTCACTTTCTCACCCTTGAGCGCTCTAATGGAAGCAATGGATTGAGCGCTAAAATTTGGCAGATTTTTACAGGTGATGCAAATGACACTTCAGCGATTAAGAGTTTTCGGAATAGTCCCAATGTGCGATCGATCCGCAAAAAGCTAGTTTTAGATTTAGCAACTCTGGGGATTAAATTAGATAATTTAGAAGGAATGACCATGGGGCCTCGTTTAGCCGATGGTTCGCAAAGCCTGATATTGGTAAGTGACGATAACTTTAGCGAAACTCAAGTCACTCAATTTCTAGTATTTCGACTAAATCGTAATTCCAGCCCTGCCCGCTAAATACCCGCTTTAATAAAGAACTGCTCTGATGTGACTGCTAAATTAGGAAACAACTCATCCGTTAACAAGCGATCGCCTCGATAAGTCTCAGGGGGGCGATCGTCAAAAAACACTGTAATACTCCGCATTGGTGGATATACCACCCATACTCTTTCCACTCCTGCACTGAGATAATCCGTCGCTTTCTGTGCTAACTGATTAAAAGTTTGATCGGGCGATACAATCTCAATCACTAACTCTGGCAATACGGGACATGGCGTATCCTCACGCCAATCTGCGGCAAGGCGATCATAAGATACATATAGCAAATCAGGCACAGGAACCCAATCTTTACCTCGTCGTTTTAGAATTACTGACCATTCAATCGATACTTGTCCAATCCCATGAGACCAACCTGATAACTCAGACCAAAAAGCACTTGTTAATCGGGAGTGAAAAAATTTCGGTGACATTTTTTTAATTGCTTCTCCATCAAGTAGTTCGTAACTTTCATCGTTTTCAGGTAAGCTCAAAAATTGCTCTAGGGTCAGTTGAGGAATTGACTCTGAGCTATGAATGGATTTTTCTTGAGAATTTTCTATAACAACACTAGTCATCTGTTAGCCTCCTTATTTAAACTGGACAAGAGATGTGGCGCTTTGCGACATATCTTTTGTGATTAGATTAAAATCCTAAATCTGCTTTGGCAACTTCGGCAACTCGTAAGACTTCTGGTGTCGAGATTTCTTCCCAAGGCACTTCGCCGATCTCTCGATAGAAAGTTTCATCGTAGGGACGAGTTTGGACGACTACAGGCATTGGGACAGCATGACCTAAAACGAGGGCTTGTTGCTTAGAATCTAACTTCGATAAAATTGTTCGCAAATTGCCACTACCAGCTACACCCGTAAAAATTGCGTCAATATCCTTCTCATCATTGAGTAACGCCGTAATTCTCGTTCCAATTTGTGACATCACTTCATTATCAATTCCCGATGGACGCTGATCGACGATGAGCAAAGTCACAAAATACTTCCGCATCTCGCGAGCGATCGTCCCAAAAATAGTTTGTCTAGCCGTATTCGGAGCCAGAAATCGATGGGCTTCTTCAATGGTGATCGTTAACTGCTGAGGGCGATCGCTAATATTTTTGGTCTGCAAAAATCGCTCAGCTTGCTGCACATAGGAATGATGAATCCGCCGCGTAATGATATTTGTCGCCAACATATAGGAAAGCAGATTTGACTGCGAACCGAACTCAATCACGATGTGTTTTCCTGCCGCGATCGCATCAAGAATCCGCTTAATATAATTTTCGGGACAAGTTGGGCGTAAATATTTGAGATCATCAAGGCGGGTGAGTTTGCGCTGGAGCGCCATAATTGAAGATTTACTGCCCATCTTCTGTTCGCAAAATTCTTGAATTTCGGAATTAGTCATTGCTAGCAATCGCGAAATCCAATTCTTTCCAAATTCATTCCGTAGAATAATTGCATTTTCCAAACTGGCTTCCGAGAGATTTAATTCATCCCGAATTAGCATCAAATCTTCAACATCGATCTGGTCATAACTAATGTAAAGTTCCTGTGCATCGCGCACTCCCCGCCGCTTCGTCGAGTCAGGATCGAGCGTATAAATCTGCACTTGTGCAGGAAATAATTGCCGTAAACCCTTAACTGTACTAAATCTTTTACCTTCAGTCGCTGCTTCCCAGCCATATTCTGAATGCATATCAAAAATTAAATTTACGGCTGCTTGCTTACGGATAATCCCCGATAGTAATAGGCGCGTCAAAAAAGATTTACCAGTACCCGATTTTCCAAATACGCCATTACTTCGCTCCACAAAGCGATCGAGGTCAAGACAAATTGCTACAGGCATATCAATCGGCTGCCCGATCGCAAAGTTCCGTTTATGGGGATCATCTTCCCAACCAAACACAATCCGAAAATCACGCTCAGTCGCATCAAACACTTGCGAGAAATGACTGGGGATCGTCTTTACTGGCAATAGTTGAAAGTCACTAATTTCTTCTACCGTTTCATAAACAGGGGATTTCTTGCGTTTAGTCTTTTTGACGCGATCGCTATTCGGATTAGCAGAGCGTTGAGCGATCAGATCAAAAGGATTTGCAGGCACAAACATCAACATCGGCGTTAAATTGATCGTGCCAAAAGTCCCCGTTCCTGCCAAAATTTCGGTTAAGAAAGTATTCTCAGGATCGGGCGGATTCATGAGAATGCGAGGGCTAGCTGTACCAAGGGTGACATCAGTGAGGATACAAAAAAAGCGAGTATGCCGACCATGTACCACTAGAAACTTGCCGACGCGCATATCTTCGACGGAAATCTCGCCATTGAGCCGAACTTCTAAACCGTCGCTTAAAGAACCCTGAACAACAATCCCTAATGGTTGCAAATCCATGCTAAACCTACGTTAAGCGTGCATACTTTTGCTTAGCATAGCAAAACGGCGAAGAAAACTTAGTTTTCTTCGCCGTTTTGCTGTAATTAGCTGCTAATTCTTTTTAGAGTGCTTTGCACCCTAGAAAGTAAATTTAGTAGCGACCACCGCCGCCGCCAGACTTGTTATAGCCGCCGCGACCACCGCCGCCGCCTCTGTTACCACCGCCAAACGAGTCATTATTCTCGCGAGGCTTAGCCTTGTTAACTTTGAGTACACGACCCATCCACTCAGCACCGTCAAGTGCAGTGATGGCGGCATCTTCTTCAGCATCCGCACTCATTTCTACGAATGCAAAGCCACGGGCGCGACCAGTTTCGCGATCGGTAGGGAAATGAACACGAGTGACCTTGCCGTAGTCTTCAAACACAGGCTTTAAGTGGTCTTGAGTAACTTCATAGGACAAGTTACCGACGTAAATAGACATTATGCTTTCTCCAAGAATTCAATGAGTATGTAGAGATAGAGATGTCGGAGAGAAGCTTGTCACGATGAAACAGAAAAAAACTGTCAGTACAGAAAACAATTACTACAACCGATAACTACTTTTACCTTACGGATGATAGTCTAGCGCATAAGCTTTAAGTTTGGGTATAATGTTACGTTTTGTTTATTTTTGTATCAAGCGGTATTTTACCGAAAGCAAAGGCACTATGAAGCATCACCTTTGCTTTTTTGGGGGTATCGCAATTCGCTGAAGTCTGCCAATACTTTTGTAATTGCTGTTACGTGGAATTTTCTTAGCCCTTCACCCCTAGCCTCTATTCCCTTTTGGGAGAGCAGGGTGTTTGCATATTCGGAAAGGGATAGTAGGTATAGATTGCATAAAAAAGCGAGATAAAAAACAGCAAATAAAAAAGGAGCCAAAACAGGAAAAAATGGTCTGGTAAAAGCTAAACAAAAAGCAAGTCTATGCCATGAACTTTATAGAACAATTCAATCAGATCCCAGACCATCGGAAAAGCAAAGGTAAGCGCCATCTATAGCAATCCTAAGAGAGTGCGCCCCTTCGGGGCACACTCTCTTAGGATTGCTATAGTAAAATTGTTTAACGATAGGAAAGAGACTTTTGGGTTCTTCGACAACTAGCCCAAAAGTCTCTCGAATGCGAGATAGGTTGAAGTCGCTACAAGCCATATCAACTCAAGCCATATCAACTAATGTAATAGCAAAGATTTTGATTGATCTTTTCTTAAAAAAAAGCGGCGCATCGCGCCGCTTTTTTTTTAAGTTAGAGCGGCTGCGCCACCGACTACTTCGAGAATTTCTTGAGTAATTGCAGCTTGACGAGCCTTGTTGTACTGCAAGGTTAGAGCCTTGATCAAGTCTCCAGCATTTTCACTAGCATTGTTCATTGCGGTCATCCGTGCGGCGAGTTCGCTAGCTACGGACTCTTGCAAGGCGCGAAGAATTTGGTTGCTGAGGTAGAGCGGTAATAACGCATCGAGAATTTGTTCAGGATTTTGCTCAAAAAGTAATTCTTTAGGCAATTCCTTAACAGTGATTTCCCGCTTTTCGCGCTCGACTTGGAACTTCCCACCACGAGTAATCAGGCGGAAAATTTCGTCATCTTGAGGCTCTAGTCCTTGTGGCTCAAGGGGCAAGAGCGTTTGGACTACAGGACGAGAGCTAATCAAAGATACAAATCGGGTGTAGATCAACTCAACGCGATCAATTACACCAGCCAAAAATGCTGAGGTGATTTCATCTTCGATCGCATTAGCTTCGGCAGCATTAGGAATTTGATTTAAGTTGGTGAACTTAGCGGCGATCGGTTGATCGCGACGGGCAAAGTATTGCGCCGCCTTACGACCGACTAAAATAAAGGTGTAATTAATACCTTGTTCCTTTAGTTCCTTAGCACGGGCTTCAGCACGACGAATAATGGTTGAGTTATAGCCACCACAAAGCCCGCGATCGCCTGAAATTACCAGAAGACCAACGGTTTTGACAGGACGTTTTTCGAGTAAAGGCAGACTGACATCCTCAAAGGAGATGCGCTGCTGGAGACGATATAGGACTTGAGCGAGGCGATCGGCAAAAGGACGAGTGGCAAGAACTTGCTGCTGAGCGCGTCTGACCTTTGCGGCTGCGACAAGACGCATTGCTTCAGTTATCTTGCGAGTATTCTTAACAGTGCCGATGCGATCGCGGATGGATTTGAGGTTAGCCATGAAACTAAATTGCTACTTGCTATTGAATACTATGGAAAATTTGAAATATCACAGAAGACACTTAAGTATCCTAAGTATCTTAATAAAAAATTGCGCCTTCAAACCGCAAACTAATGTATATCCTTGAAATTGATTAGCATAGGATCAAATGTGCGTTAGCACATTTGATCCTAAAGATCTGCAAATAAACTTTTAATTCCTTGATATGATCGCCTCCTCACCTTCCTTTAACCCAATTTTTACAACAAATAGCCAATTATCTGATGCTGATGAGTCATCAGATGATTCTCTCGAAATTGCGGGGCGTAAGTTCCGATCGCGTTTGATGACTGGCTCAGGAAAATATACTAGTTTCGAGGTGATGCGTCAGGCGATCGCCGCCAGTGGTTGCGAGATCGTCACCGTGGCGGTGCGTCGGGTGCAAACTAATGCAGCAGGACATGAAGGGCTAGCCGAAGCGATCGACTGGAGCAAATATTGGCTATTGCCCAACACGGCTGGCTGTCAAACTGCCGATGAAGCGGTGCGCGTGGCAAGACTGGGGCGCGAGATGGCAAAAATCTTGGGTCAGGAAGATAATAATTTTGTGAAGCTAGAAGTAATCCCCGATCTTAAGTATTTGCTGCCCGATCCGCTTGGCACTTGTAAAGCCGCCGAACAACTTGTCAAAGAAGGTTTTGCAGTCTTACCCTATATCAATGCTGATCCCAGACTTGCGAAAACCCTTGAGGAAATTGGTTGCGTTACCGTGATGCCCCTCGGTTCACCAATTGGCTCAGGGCAAGGGATTAATAATGCGGCAAATATCAGGATTATTATCGAAGAATCGAAAGTGCCTGTAGTTGTCGATGCAGGAATTGGAGTTCCTAGTGAAGCAGCCGCCGCAATGGAAATGGGCGCGACCGCTTTGTTAGTAAATACAGCGATCGCCTGTGCGAATAATCCTGTGGCAATGGGTCGGGCGATGGGCATGGCAACTGAGGCAGGACGGGCTGCTTATTTGTCAGGACGGATTCCTGTTAAAGCCTATGCTAGTGCTAGTTCCCCATTAACAGGTCTAGTTTCCTAAATAGAAAAGAGAGCTTGCTCTCTTTTCTATTTAACTTAGGGACGTGCAGTAAGATAAAAAACCAGATTTTTGTAGCGCGGCGAAGCCGCGCTACAAAAATCTGGATAATTTGAAAGGAGTAAAGTTTTGACTATTACAGCAGTTAAATCCACAACAATAGAAGAATTCCTACTGTTACCAGAGACTAAACCTGCCTCCGAGTTTATCAATGGACAAATCATCCAGAAACCAATGCCCCAAGGAGAACATAGTCAACTTCAGATCGAACTCTGCGAAAATATCAATCAACTCACTAAACCTCAAAAAATTGCGAAAGCATTCCCAGAGTTACGCTGTGTATTTGGTGGCATCGCAATTGTGCCAGATATAGCAGTATTTCGTTGGGAGCGCATCCCGCGACTGCCATCAGGTAGAATTGCGAACCGCTTTGAAACTTATCCTGATTGGGCTATTGAAATTCTCTCGCCCGATCAGCGATATAAACTAGTCTTATCCAAATTATTACACTGTGCTGAATATGGTACTGAGATGGGGTGGTTATTGGATTCAGAAGACGAGAGTATTTTAGTAGTCGATCGCGATCGCCGTGTTAGAGAGTTAAAAAATAGCGATCGCTTACCAGTGATCGCAGGAATTGATTTAGAACTAACTGTTGCCGAAGTCTTTAGTTGGCTGAGTTTGTAGGAAAATTCATTCGCTTGGGAAAATCAGCGAGAATATGGAACTATTTGATTTAAAAGATATTACTAGCGATCGCTATGTCAACGTTATTGTTGATTGCATTGGTATTGATGATTTGCTGACCTATCGTATTCCTGATGATCTCGACATTCAAGTTGGTGATATTCTCAGTGTTCCATTAGGTACTCGTCATGTGGGGGCGATCGCTTTACAAATTTCTGATACTTCCCAAATTGCAGATGCCGAAACAGAAATTAAATCAGTTAGTGCTGTAGTTAGTTCAGGCATTTTCCCAAAGACTTATTGGGAGATGCTGATTCGCACAGCAGAGTATTATCGTACACCCGTGATGCAGACGGTAAAAACTGCTCTGCCGCCTAAGTTACTGGATCAGTCTCATTATCGAATTAAAGTAAAGCAGTCCCTCACCCCCCAGCCCCCTCTCCCAGAGGGAGAGGGGGAGCAAGATTCTTTTTCCCCTCTCCCTTTGGGAGTGAGTAAGCAGGATTCTTTTCCCCCTCTCCCTCTGGGAGTGAGTAAGCAAGATTCTTTTCCCCCTCTCCCTCTGGGAGTGAGTAAGCAAGATTCTTTTTCCCCTCTCCCTCTGGGAGTGAGTAAGCAAGATTCTTTTTCCCCTCTCCCTCTGGGAGTGAGTAAGCAAGATTCTTTTTCCCCTCTCCCTCTGGGAGAGGGGCTAGGGGTGAGGGCAATCTCTAAAGCCGCACAAATGGTTTGGGATTTTTTACAAGAGCATAAGCATAATCCTAAAGGAATTAGTCGTCGTTATATTCAGCAAAAGCTTGGTAGATATACTAGTTCAGGCTTAAAGGAACTGCAAAAACTAGAATGGATTGATACGGTTTTAGAACTGCCAAATCGACCGCAACCTAAATATGAAGATCTAGTTATTTTACTTAAAGTCCCTGATAGTGAAGTCACCATAAGACAAGCAGAGATTCTTACGATTTTGCAGCATCAGGGTGGGGAATGCTTAAAAACACAATTAATTAAGCTTGCCAAGACATCAGTCTCGGTTTTGCAAACACTTACGAATAAAGGATATCTTGCCATATCCAAACAAGAATCTCTACGGTTAGGCGGAAAAAGTCATACAGTCAAACGCGATCGCCCCAAAGATCTCACACCCGATCAAGATGCTGCTTTACAGCAAATTTTGCAGGCGATCGCTGACCAAACTGCACCGCATTTCCTCCTACATGGGGTCACAGGCTCAGGCAAAACAGAAGTATATCTGCAAGCGATCGCTGCTGTACTCGCAGCAGGAAAATCAGCGCTAGTTCTGGTTCCTGAAATTGGCTTAACCCCACAACTTACCGATCGCTTTCGAGCAAGATTTGGGGATGCGAAGGTGAATGTTTATCACAGTCAGTTATCAGAGGGCGAGCGCTTTGATACATGGCGATTGATGCTCACAGGTGAAGCGCAAATTGTAATCGGTACGCGATCGGCAGTATTTGCGCCGCTTTCTAATTTGGGTTTAATTGTGATGGACGAGGAGCATGACAATAGCTTCAAGCAAGATCAACCCCAACCCTGTTATCATGCGCGGACGATCGCCGAATGGCGATCTCAGTTAGAGCAGATTCCCCTTGTGCTTGGTTCCGCAACTCCTTCAGCAGAAGTAATCTATGCTCATCAAGAAGGGAAATCTATTTATCTAGAACTTCCGCATCGCATTGGCAATAAGGATATGCCACCAATTGAAATTGTCGATATGCGCGATGAATTTAAAGCTGGTAATTACTCGATTTTGAGTCGCAAGTTGCAAGGTGCGATCGCCGAAATGCTCGAAGCAAAGCAGCAAGGAATTCTCTTCATCCATCGACGTGGCTACAGTACCTTTGTCTCCTGTCGCTCCTGTGGCTATGTTGCCGAATGCCCAAACTGTGATGTTTCTCTTTCCTATCACGATCCGATTTCACCTACCGCTCATCAACCAAAATCCGCACATTTACGATGCCATTATTGTAACTACACGTTAATTCAGCCCAAATCTTGTCCAGAGTGCGGCTCACCTTATTTTAAGCATTTTGGAAGTGGCACTCAAAAAGTGGAACAGGAACTCGCAAAGCTATTCCCAAATATCCGCTTGATTCGCTTTGATAGTGATACCACTCGCAATAAGGATCAACATCGCCTATTAATTGAGCAGTTCCGTTCGGGAGAAGCAGACTTATTAGTGGGGACACAGATGTTAACCAAGGGTTTAGATATTCCGCAAGTGACCTTAGTGGGCGTAGTTTCAGCGGATGGATTATTAAACTTTTCAGACTATCGCGCAGGGGAGAGAGCGGCGCAAACTTTGCTACAGGTAGCGGGTCGGGCTGGTCGGGGCGATGAAGATGGCAAGGTAATCATGCAAACCTATACCCCAGAACATCCTGCCATCCAAGCGGTACAGACCTATCAACTGGAAGCATTTATGCAGACTGAGTTAGAAATGCGTGAAGCCCTGCGTTATCCACCGATGGGACAGATGGTATTAATTCACCTCAGCAGTGAGAGTGACACCACTGTTGAGAAAGCAGCGAATCAATTAGCAGATTATTTACGCCAATTAGAAAATGATTGGGATATTTTAGGGGCAACTCCCGCGACGATCGCTAAAGTCGCTAATCGTTATCGTTGGCAGATTTTGCTAAAGTTTGCTCCTGAAGTTTTGCCTAATGTGCCAAGTTTAGAAGAATTGCGAATGTTGGTTAACTCTAAAGCTGTACGAGTAGCGATCGATGTCGATCCGCTCACCATTTTGTAATAGTCGCCTTGATATAGCGTTTTTCAAGCAAGCGAGGTACAAAGTTTTGTTTCCCCGCCGAAGGCGGGGAAACAAAACCGTACTTCACCAGACTGATAAATGCTATAAATTCTAATTTGGCAGGAACTGCTATCGAGCAAATGGTATCGCGATAAAAGAGCTAACTTAACGTCAGTTCGACGACAGCAGAAAATGGTAAGAATCGCTTAGCGATTCTTACCATTTCTGCCATTAGCGGCGTGCTTTGCACGCCGCTAATGGCTATATCGAACTCACATTAACTTATCTCAAAGCCTAAAATGACGTGAGTTCGACGCACTAAAAGATGGCAGGAGGAAGAGCAGGTAAGCCTTTGAAGAGAAGATCTAAAGCAGGTTTAGTCTCTCGATATGTATAAGCAACCAACCCAGCTAAAAGGTTGACAAGAAAATTAAAAAAACTGCG
>NZ_JAYGIF010000162.1:0-28371 GCF_034931345.1 Pseudanabaena sp. CCNP1317
TGCAGATGTTCATGTAACTTTTCGCAAAATACGCTAATCTCTTTCATAGGGGTTTTATTTGTGATGTGGTTATCTTTTATAAAACCCCTTCCTGTCTACTTTTGCAACTTTTTGTCCTGTACTAAGCTTTTTATAATAAAAGTTTATTCAGATTGGACACTAGTCAGCTAAAGCGTGATCGAAGTATTTGCGTTCTTTTATCGTCATAAAATGTGAATTTCAGCACCCATCCCTCATTAACTGACCAGTGCCTTTTCATTATTCGAGTTAACTTTGTTGTTAACGTTTAGCCAATCCAAATTTCGTTTGAATTATAGAAAGCGCCTTTTTGCTCCAGTTTGAAATTACCTAAAAGTAAACCTAGCCAAATCTCGACGATGGGCAATTGCAAACTATCCTGTAAAGCCAGTAAATGCATAGGTAAAGCATTGATCTTTAGCGAATAAGAGATCGCCTCAATCCAAGCCGAAACATCTTCAGCATGAGCAGTACTAATTGCCCGTTCAAATTCCTCCTCAAAACTAAGCAAACTTTCCTGCTCCAAAGCTTGAATCAAAACCTCCTTATCAATTGCGCCAACTATCGAATTACCATGTTTAGTCTGTTCAGGAATCTTCCTAGGTAAACTTTGCAAAGGTTCAATAAACTGGTCAAAATCGACCACCATAGACTGACGCACATAACGAACAAAAGCATCATCAGCCATGATCGGCTCACCATTTACCGCACGAGAATGTAACTCCTCAAATAAAAAATTAGAGCGATTGCAAAACAAATCTGCAATCTGACATACCGCTTCTCCTGCTACTCGTAACTGCGATCGCGTATCAAGATCAACCAGAGTCAGATCTAAAAGCTTAAATACCATTGGTAAATTTGCATCTTCAGGAGTCTGTCTTGCGGTCGAAATGACATCCCACAAATCCAACTCAAGTTGTTTAACTTTCATTTCATAGCCACTTTGAAATTAGTTCGGATGACAAGGACAAGGACGCAAAGGACAAAGCCAAGGATCGAGACGTTCTTGGCTAGCAAATTTCTTAATCCCATAATTTGACTCTAGCAAAACCAATACCTTCTGGACATAAGTATGCACTTGTGTCGCCACCATTCCCGCACAATGGATGGGTGGAACCGCCGCAAACTTTTCTTGTCCTTTCCAGACTTGAACAGCGATCGCATGAATCGGCGTATCCGTTCCCGCCTGTCGATAAACCACTAACACAGCCCAATATACTGACGCAAACTCATCAATATTAACAACTAAATTTTCATCGGAATCACCACGTTTACGAGAGCGAATCAGATTACGGCGATCGCGATGACGGGCATAGGAACGGCGACTATAGCAAACCGCAGGATTCCAACAACGATCGCCCAACTCACCATGAATTTCTTGAGCCTGAGCCGCCGAAAGCATCGCACATTTTTTACATTTATCTGGAATACTTTTAGTCATATTTAGAACAGAAATAACCTAATTGAAATCGCTATGGCTTCTTTAGATATGAGGTTTAAGCTCTGGTATCGTATGGTAGGAAATCAAATGTGTTATGAATACATATCAATTAGATATACAGTAAAAATATGGCAATACAAGGAAAACTGGAATTAACCATCAAAATTAATGAACTTCCTACCGATATATCTGTTGATAAAAATGGTTGGAAGACCTTTGATTTAGATTGTGACGGTCAAATCTTAAGCGTTACGGTGAAACCCAAAGTATTTAAGAAGTTGGAAGATGCACAGGCTAATTATCCGCAGTGGGTAGCGGCGATCGCAGGCAAGATGGGTGAAGCTACTGAAACAGGATTTGTTTTGCTTGAGCCAAATATCCAAGTATTTGAGAAAAAGCCCAAAGAATCCAAACCTGCTGAAGAAGCAAGCCCCAACTAAATCTCAAGCTCTTTAAAAGTTTTCTAATTTTGGGGTTTTTCAAATATGCCTAGTTATAACATTGGTTCTGTAGTTACTTGTCGCGATCGCCAGTGGGTCGTTTTGCCTTCGGATAATTCTGATGTGATTAGGCTACGACCTTTAAGTGGGAATGAGGATGAGGTTTGTGGTGTTTTCAATAAGCTGGGACTAGAAGTAATCGAATCAGCCGAATTTCCTGCGCCACAACCTGAAGCAATTCAAGATCGTCAAGCAGCTTTGTTATTGATGGATGCAGCAAGGCTGAGTTTACGGAATGGAGCGGGACCTTTTCGGAGTTTGGGGAGATTGTCGGTTTATCCGCGTCCCTATCAGATGGTTCCTTTGCTGATGGCTTTGCGATTAGCAACAGTACGCTTACTAATTGCTGATGATGTTGGGATTGGGAAGACGATTGAGGCAGGATTGATTGCAAGGGAAATGCTCGATCGCCAAGAGATTAAGCGCCTTGCGGTTTTATGTCCGCCACACCTCTGCGATCAATGGCAAAAGGAGTTACGGGAAAAGTTTCATATTGAGGCAGTCGTGATTCGGTCAGGGACAGTGGGCAAATTAGAGCGATCGCTACCTGCGGGAGATCATCATGTATTTGGCTACTATCCCCATATCATCGTTAGTCTCGACTATGCCAAGTCCGATAAACGGCGAGCGAGTTTTTTAGCCCATTGTCCTGATCTGGTCATTGTTGATGAGGCGCATACCTGTTCGCGTCCAAGTGGTCAAAGCGCTTCGCAACAGCAGCGTCATCAGTTAGTTAATGAGATTGCGACAAAGCAGGATCAACATTTAATGCTGCTATCAGCAACGCCCCACAGCGGCATTGAAGAATCTTTCTTATCAATTTTGGGTTTGATTAAGCCAGAATTTGCGGCGATGAATTTAGAACAGCTCTCGGAAAAAGAAAGAATTAAACTAGCCAGTCATTTTATCCAACGCCGTCGCGCTGATGTAAAGCAGTGGCTAGGCAGTGAAACCCCGTTTCCTGAAAGATTATCCACTGAGCTTAGTTACAAGCTGACGCGAGAATATCGGGAATTATTTAATGAGGTTTATGATTTTGCGCGAGGCTTGGTTAAGGGTGTTACTGATGATATGTCCTATGCCCAAAAGCGGGGACGTTATTGGGCGGCGTTGGCGCTGATTCGATGTGTGATGTCATCACCTGCGGCGGCGGTAGTTACATTGAGTAAACAGGTGGAAAAACGTGAGGTTTCGGAGCGATTAGAGGCAGAAGCGATCGATGAAGACTTGATGGCATCCTATGTTTATGATCCGACAGAACAGGAACAGGCTGCTGATGCTCAACCGACTTTAGCGATCGAGCAGGGACAGCAACAATATCGAGATAGCGATCGCCGTAAGCTTAAAGCCTTTGTCCAGTCTGCTGAAAAACTCTACGGGGCAAAGGATGCCAAGTTGCAACAGGCGATCGCTACTATCATCAAGCTCTTGGAAGAAGGACATCATCCGATTATCTGGTGTCGCTATATTGCCACGGCGCAGTATGTAGCTAAGCATTTGGGGGATGTGCTGAAACAAAAGCTCGACAAAAAAGGCGATCGCTTGCGGGTGTTGGCGATTACGGGCGAGCAGTCGGAAGATGAACGGGAGATATTTTTAAACGAACTTGCCAGCTATCCCCAGCGAGTGCTAGTGGCAACGGATTGCTTGAGTGAAGGTGTAAATTTGCAAGAGCATTTCTCGGCGGTGCTGCACTATGACTTACCTTGGAATCCGAACCGACTGGAACAGCGTGAGGGGAGAGTTGATCGCTATGGACAGAAAGCTGCGGTCGTGAAATGTGCCTTGCTCTGTGGACAGGACAACCCCATTGATGATGTGGTCTTGAAAGTATTGATTCGCAAGGCGGTTAAAATCCATCGATCCTTGGGAATTACTGTGCCTGTGCCAATGGATAATGCCAATATTACCGAGCGTATTTTTAACTCCCTATTTGAATACGAATCGGCAGGGGTACAGCTTTCTATGTTTGACGCTGGCTCGCAGTTGGCGCTACTGGACGCTGAAATGAATCGGATTTGGGAGCAAGCTGAGGAAAAAGTTAGCCGTACAAGGTTTGCTCAGAGGGCGATTACTTCGGAGGATGTGCAACAGGAATTAATTGAGTCCGATCGCGTGTTGGGTAGTGCCACAGAAATTGAGCGCTTTGTGCGATCGGCTTGTGGGCGTTTGGAGGCTTTTCTTATTCCCAAAACGATTCATAAGCATCCTTGCTATGTGCTGCCAAATATCCCGCCCCAGATTGCTCCAAGTCTGTCAGCTTTCTCAGGAAATCAGCAAAAGCTAACTCTTTCCTTTGTCAGTCCTACGCCTGATGGAGTGGAATTTATTGGGCGCAATCATCCCCTAGTCGAAAGCTTGGCGCGATTTCTATTAGAGGATGTCTTGAGTAATATAGCCAAGCCTGTGGCGGCGCGTTGTGGTTTCACAGTGACAGATGCGGTGACTAAGCGCACGACGTTATTACTATTGCGCTTACGGCATTTGATTGATAGCCCCAAACAAGGACTTAAAGAGGATAAAAGTCTATTAGCTGAAGAATGTTTAGTGGTTGGTTTTACAGGCTCAACTGCAAATCCGATTTGGTTGGAACCAAGTGAGGCTTTAAGGTTAATTGAAACTGCTGAACCCGTTACCGATCCGCCTAGTTTGGGACTGGTACGATCGGATATGCGCGACTTGTTAGAAAGTATGGAAGATTTGCAGGAGGAGTTGGAGTTAATTGCGAGGGCGCGATCGCAGGATTTAGCGCAATCTCACCGTAGAGTTAGAGCAATTACGAAGGAGGGACAGGTCAAAGTGAAGGCTCAGTTACCGATGGATCTGCTCGGTGTCTATGTTTTGAAACCTAAGTAGTTCAGAGTAGTCAAGGCTTTAGCCTATTACCACTTTAAACTCAGAGGCTTTAGCCTCGCTACGGTTAATCATCAATTTATTAAGTATCATGACCACTACTCAAATCGTCAAAAATAGTACAGGTTTGCATATCGAAGGTAATTTGATAGCGGGGGACTATCTTGCGGATCTGGTTACTGGCAGTATCAAGGGACAATCGCCCGAAGACTTTGGCTTTGCGAAGGCGGATAAGTTGGCAGATGAGATTGCTACGGTTTGGGGTGAGGCGAAAAAGTTTTGGGCAGGATTTAAAAAATCCCGCGAAGAATCGGGCTTTTCGGAGTCGGGGACTACGGAAACGCGCAAGGCTTGGGTTGTGCCTTTGCTTTATAACTTGGGTTATTTACCCAGTTTTAGGGGTGAGGCGGAGATTGTTGATGGACAGAGTTTTGCGATTTCGCATCGGGCGGGAATGCCCTCACCCCCCAGCCCCCTCTCCCAAAAAGGGCGAGGGGGAGAAAGAGAATCAGAAATATTGTCCCCCTCTCCCTCTGGGAGAGGGGCTAGGGGTGAGGGCGAACCTCCGATTCACATTACTGGATGCAGAATAAGACTTGACCAGAAGCCGCCGAGTGGAAATCCGAGGCTGTCGGCGCATGGGTTGATGCAGGAATATCTCAATCGGACTGAGCATTTGTGGGGGATTGTGACTAATGGCTTGCATTGGCGGTTGTTGCGTGATTCTTCGTTGATGACGAGGCTTACTTATATTGAGTTCGATCTTGAGCAAATTCTCGAAGGGGAAAGCTTTGCGGAATTTGGGTTGTTTTATCGCCTATTTCACCGATCGCGCTTGCCGCTAGGGATGGACGATGCCCATGAGTGCCTGTTGGAGTTTTATCATCAAGAAACTTTGCAGCAGGGCGGCAGGGTACGCGATCGCCTACGGGATGGTGTCGAAAGAGCGATCGTCCAATTAGGTAATGGTTTCTTACAGCATCCAAAAAATCAAGCATTGAGGGATGCTCTTACTCCCCCTTCGCCCTCATTGGAAGGGGAAAATCCCTCACCCCCAGCCCCTCTCCCAAGCGGGGAGAGGGGAGCAGGAAAAATCAGCGATCGTGATTTTTATCGACAAATTCTGTTACTGATCTACCGCTTACTATTCTTGATGGTGGCGGAGTCGCGCAATTTATTACTGACGGGAGAAGATCCTGAAAAGGTACGGATTTATGAGGAGTATTACAGCATCGAGCGTTTACGCGCTCTAGCAGAAAAGGCGATCGTTCCTCGCCGCGAGGGATTTCAAGACCTATGGCAAGGTTTGCGGGTGACGTTTTGCCTTTTTGATGAAAATTGGCGCGGTGAGTTGTTGGGGCTATCGCCGCTAAATGGTGATTTGTTCGGCTCAACGACTTTGCCAGAGCTAAATGTCAGTGCGTTAGATAATTACGATCTCATGGTCGTCATTCGCAATCTATCGCTCTATGCACCGACCGATAAGGCGCAACTGCGGCGGGTTAATTATGCGGCGCTGGATGTGGAGGAGTTGGGTAGTGTTTATGAGAGTCTGTTAGATTTTCATCCACAGGTGAGTTTGCCGCCCTCACCCCCAGCCCCTCTCCCAAGGGGAGAGGGGAGAAATTGGGAATTTTTATTAGTGGCGGGTAGCGATCGCAAAACGACAGGAGCCTATTACACGCCATCGGAGCTTGTGGCGCAGTTGGTGAAGAGTGCCTTGGAGCCTGTGATTGCAGAAAGGATGAATGAGGCGAAGAATTCCCTCACCCCCCAGCCCCCTCTCCCTAGGGGAGAGGGGGAGCAGGAAAATCTTCTCTTGCTCCCCTCTCCCTCAGGGAGAGGGGCTGGGGGTGAGGGTCTTCAACAACTTCAAGAATCCGCACTCCTCTCCATCAAAGTTTGCGATCCTGCCTGTGGATCTGGACATTTCCTGTTGGCAGCAGCACGGCGGATTGGGAAAGAATTGGCTAAAGTGCGGACGGGGGAGGCTGCGCCTAGTCCCGAACCTTTGCGTGAGGCGACCCGTGATGTGATTCAGCATTGCATTTATGGTGTGGATATCAATCCCCTCGCGGTTGATCTTTGCAAGGTTGCCCTCTGGATTGAGGGTTTTGCGAAGGGAATGCCCCTTAATTTCCTTGACCATCGCATTAAGTGCGGTAACTCGTTGGTGGGTGTTTTAAATCTCGATGTTTTAAATAAAGGGATTCCTGATGAGGCGTTTAAGGCGGTGACGGGGGATGACAAGGCGCTGTCTAGTATCAAGAAGAAGGCGAATAAGCAGGAAAGGCTTAAGGATCTCAAGGGGCAACTCTCGACGGCGGGTCAGTTAGATGATGATTTGGCGGAAATTGCCTCAGCATGGCAGGAGCTAGATCGGATTCCTGAGAATACGCCTGAGTTTGTGAAGCAGAAGAAGGAACGCTATGAGGCTAATCAACGCGATCGCAAGTGGTGGCGAAGTCGTTCGGCTTGCAATTTGTGGACGGCGGCGTTTTTTATGCCTTTGACTGAGCAGAATTTGCAGTTATTACCAACTACGGCGGCGTTGGTGCGGTTGCTGAATGAGGAAATTCCCTCACCCCCTAGCCCCCTCTCCCAAAACTCTACTAGCTATGCCAATAGCTTACCCTCACCCCCTAGCCCCCTCTCCCAAAACTCTACTAGCTATGCCAATAGCTTACCCTCACCCCCTAGCCCCCTCTCCCAAAAAGGGAGAGGGGGAACAGGAACAGGAGAAGATCTTGCTCCCCTCTCCCCCCTTGGGAGAGGGGCTGGGGGTGAGGGTCTTCCAGCTATAGGCATCAGAGATATTGTTGATGCAGCGAATCAGTTAGCCTCTGAGAAGGGCTTTTTTCATTGGGCTTTAGAGTTTCCTGATGTGTTTGAGAATGATGGTTTTGATTGCATTCTCGGTAATCCTCCTTGGGAGCAATTACAACTTGATCCAAGAGAATTCTTTGTTTCTCGAATTGCTGAAATTGCTGACGCTAAAAATATGTCTGCTCGCAATAAATTAATCGAGAATCTGAAAAAAGATAATCCATCTGTTTATGATGAATATGAATTAGCTAAACATGATATTGATTGCCAACAAAAATTTATACACGATAGTAATCGCTTCCCTTTAACTAGTTATGGGCGTATTAACTTATATCCTCTATTTTGTGAACTAGGCAGAAATATAATTTCTCCAAATGGAATAGCAGGATTAATAGTTCCTACTGGAATAGCTACAGATTCCTTTAATCAATACTTTCTTGGTGATTTGGTAAATACGTCCAGATTGCAAGGTATCAAAGGATTTCAAAATGAAAGATTTATATTTTCTGGTATTCATCATTCAGTTTCTTTTTGCTTGATTTTTATAGCAGGTTTAGCAGTAAAGCCTCAATCAATGTGCTTCTCTTGGTGTTCTTGGAATATTTTAGAAGCTAATGATATAGCTAGACAAATAACGTTAACCAAAGATGATTTCATTGCAATTAATCCTAATACTTTGACTTGTCCAATCTTTAGGACAAAATATGATGCTGATTTGACAAAAAATATCTATCTAAATATTCCTGTTTTAGAAAATGAGAAAACTGGAGAGAATCCTTGGTCTATTTCTTTCGCTTTAATGTTTATGATGAACACAGATAGTAATTTATTTAAAGACAGTCCAGCAGAAAATTTATTACCATTGTACGAGGCTAAGATGTTTTATCTTTTTGATCATCGTTTAGCAACTTATGAAGGAGCAACTCAAGACCAATTAAATGTGGGTATTTTACCGAGGATTGAAGATTTACAAAAGTCTAATCCATTCTGTGTCTCTACTCCACATTATTGGATTGATCGTAATGAAGTAGAGAGTAAACTTGATGGTAAGTGGAAAAGAAATTGGCTAATTACTTTTAGAGATATTACTCGTTCAAACAATGAAAGAACAGCAATTTTTACAATCTTACCTAGAGTTGCAATTGGGAATAATGCCCCTCTTATAATGTTTAATGATAAGTATTTGAACTTGGCGGCTTGCTTACTTTCCAACTTTTGCTCTCTTGTATTTGACTTTGTAACTAGGCATAAAGTTGGCGGGACTCACATGAATTTCTTCATTGTCAAACAACTCCCAGTCCTACCCCCCGATCGCTACAGCCAAAACGACATCAACTACATCACCCCCCGCGTCCTCGAACTCACCTACACCGCATGGGACATCAAACCCTTTGCCGATGACCTTTGGAATCCCACACCCACCCGTTCCCAGAGCGAAGTCGAAGGGAGTAACGCCGAAACCGACTCTATCCTCACCCAAGCCAGCGACAAACAACAACTGGGGCTTGACCTAGAACTAGACCTCACAGGCAAAAAACAACTCGAACTCACCACCCCACCAGATCCCACCCACCAAACCCACCTCCGCCAACTCATCCTCGAACAATGGCAAGCCAACCGCGCCGCCTTTGAGCAAGACCCTCACCCCCCAGCCCCCTCTCCCAAAGAGGGCGAGGGGGAGCAAGACTCTCTCAGAACCCCTCTCCCCACTTGGGAGAGGGGCAGGGGTGAGGGTCTTACCGACAACCTAGAAGGTATCCCCCTTCCCCCCTTCATCTGGCACGAAACCCGCCGCGCCCAAATCCGAGCCGAACTCGATGCCTACTACGCCAAACTCTACGGCTTAATCCGTGACGAACTGCGCTACATCCTCGACCCCGCCGACATCTACGGCACAGACTTCCCCAGCGAGACATTTAGAGTCCTAAAAAACAACGAAATGAAGAAATATGGCGAATACCGCACCCAACGACTCGTTTTAGAAGCATGGGATAAACTGGGATATTAGGATTATCTGGTAGCAAACTTACTAAGCGAGGATAAAAATCATGACTCAAGCCCTTAGCCAAGAACAAATCATCCTAGAAAAAATTGTTACACTCAACTCCTTTCAAAAACAAGAAGTATTAGACTTCATCGACTTTATCCGCAGTCGTACTCAAGTACAACCTCAACCTAGTGTAGTCCCGCAAGAAAAAAGCACTTATCAAAAATTTGTCGAAAGCGGCTTAATTGGCTGTGTCGAAGTTGAAGAGGATTTGTCAACAACCTACAAACAAGTATTAGCCGAAGGATGGGCAAAAAAATATGATCATTGCTGATACAGGATTTTGGTTAGCCCTCCTCGACAAAAAAGATACCTATCATCATCAAGCCGAAAAAGCCATTAATCTAAAAGGAAAAAGCAATGTCCATAATTAGCAGCGAACAAATTCAAAAAGATATTGATAAACTTCCCGAAGAAGCTCAATATCTATTGATTGACTTTATTCAAATCCTCAGAAAACGCTATCCAGAGGCAACCGCCCAAACAACTGTTACAAGCGATCGCCCACCATCATTCCTAGAAGAAGCCAGTGAATTTATTGGTTGTCTAGAAGGTGGACCTGGTGATTTAGCCACCAATAAAAAGCACCTAGAAGGACTGGGTAAAAAATGAGCAAAGTCATCATTATTGACACAGGATTTTTAGTCGCGCTATTAAATCGTAGCGAACAGTACCATAATTGGGTGAAAACTCAACTTAGCAATATTTCCGCACCTTTGCTCACCTGTGAAGCTGTGATCACTGAAACCTGTTTTTTACTACAAAAAATTCACCAAGGAGAAGATACAGTCCTAAGTCTCATCAACCGAGGAAAAATTCAAATTCCTTTTCGTATTGATGAAGACTCAACCATTATTCGAGAACTCATGCAACGATATCAGTCCGTTCCTATGTCTCTAGCTGATGCTTGTCTCGTGAGGATGACAGAAATTTATCCTAATAGTATTCTTTTGACCCTTGATAGCGATTTTAGGATCTATCGAAAAAACAAAAACCAGATGATTCCCCTGATTATCCCTGACCCCTAATACCTATGCAGTAAACAAACCCGTTAGTTAATATACATATCATCAATCTAAAATTGCCATGTATTTACCAAATCAGACAATTAACAATCCTCTAAAAGCCCTTGATGCTCTCTATCAAACTGGCTATCGTAGCAACACCCTCGAACGCGCATTAAATAAAATCGTTGATATCGAAATAGCGATCGCCCATCGCCAACATACCGAAATCCAATCCAAAATTCAAAACTACGAACAGCAATACCAAATAACCTCCGAAGACTTTTATCAACGCTTTAATCGAGGTGAGTTAGGTGATACTGCGGACTTTGTAGAGTGGAGTGTATTTTACGATCTACGTCAAGCTATTCGCGATCGCCTTAGAATCTTGCAACCACAGGCAAACTGATGGATGCAGAGCAATATCTAAGTGAGATTAAAACTAAGCTAATTATTAGTCCTGCTATTCTTTCTTTTACAGTTGTAGAAGAACAAGATTTAAGCGATCGAGGCTATTTTCGAGCTAGAGTCATTCTTGCAAATAATGATTTTCTGGAAGTCTCCGAATACTTCATCGTTGATAACAATAAAACTATTCCACAACGCTATCGTTATCAATGGATGGATGATACACAATCTACTCTACGCAAACGATGGGACAATGTTCCACATTTCCCAAACCTTCCTAACTTTCCCCATCATATCCATATTGCCTCTGAAGGTAATGTTGAATCAAGCCAAGCAATAGGAATTTTGGAAGTATTACAAATTATCGAACAAGAAATTTCTGAAAACTAGCCATGACCTTTAGCCTCACCTTTACTCCAACCTTTTTGAATGAACTCATTGGCATTCCTCAGAATGTGTTCAAACGAGTTTCTAAAGCCACCAAATTATTAGAACGCGATCCCATATCTGCCGAAGGCGATGCCAAAAAGCTCAAAGGTTATGAAAATGTCTATCGCATCCGTATTGGTGACTATCGCCTGTTTTATGCGATCGGTACTGGTTGGGTAAAGCTGCTGAGTGTCCGCAAGCGCAATGAGCGCACCTATGAAACCGAAATTCCTAATGTCGTAGCTCCAGAAACCCCCCTCGATCTCCAGTCCGTAAAACCGAAGAAAGTCCCCTCAACTTCTAGCCCCCTCTCCCAAAACCCTACTAGCTATGCCAATAGCTTACCCTCACCCCCCAGCCCCCTCTCCCAAAACTCTCTAAGCTATGGCAATAGCTTACCCTCACCCCCTAGCCCCCTCTCCCAAAACTCTCTAAGCTATGGCAATAGCTTACCCTCACCCCCCAGCCCCCTCTCCCAAAAGGGGAGAGGGGGAGAAAGAGAAGATCTTGCTCCCCTCTCCCCCCTTGGGAGAGGGGCTGGGGGTGAGGGACTCCCTTTCGCACTTACAGAAGATATCTTGCAACAATGGCAGATTCCCGCACAATATTGGACAGCGATCGCTAAGGTGAATAGCGCTGAAGCATTGCTAGAGCTAGATATGCCCGATCGCTTGCTAAATGTGATTCTGGATAACCTTTACCCACGTTCCATTGAAGAAATAGACACTCAGCCTGAATTTGTCCTCAGTCAAGCCGAAGACCTCGATCGCTATTTTGCGGGCGATCTCAGTGCTTTTTTACTCAAGCTCAGCGACGAACAAGAAAAATTAATTCAATTTGGGAGCAATGGCACAGTCCTGATCAAAGGCGGTGCAGGTACTGGTAAATCCACCCTTGCCCTCTATCGCATCAAAAAATTAGTAGAGCAGGGCTGCACCTCCATTTTATTTACCACCTATACCAATGCCCTCGTTTCCTATTCCGAGCAACTTCTAGAACAATTACTAGGCTGTCCTCCTGCTGATAAAGGCGTAGAAGTAACTACGATTGATGCGATCGCCCGCCGCTATTTCGTTACCACAGGCAAAACCACCCCATTCATTGATCGTGATAAATGTCTATCACTATTAGCCAATGCCTTAGAGCAAGCGAATATTCCTGCCCAAAATGTATTCGATCGTCAAGTCAAACTGCAAACATTACAAAAACTGGGTTTGCCCTACCTCCTCGATGAAATCTTACAAACGATCGAAAATTGGGGCATTCGCACTCTTGATGATTACATCGCCCACGATCGGCGTGGTCGCGCCGTGCCGTTGCGACAAAATATTCGTGAAGCAATTTGGGCAGTTTATGAAACATGGGAAAAGTTATTAGCTAAAAATGGTAGCCTCACATGGGAACAGCTACGCCGCCAAGCTCTTGAAGTTGCTCAAAATCTAGTTGAGAAACCCTATCAAGCGATCGTCATTGATGAAGCTCAAGACTTCTCCCCCGTCGCACTGCGCTTTTTACTTAACCTCACTCCCAACTTCGACAATATTTACATCACCGCCGATGCTTCTCAATCCATCTATCAGCGCGGCTTTAGCTGGAAGCAAATCCATGAAGATTTGAAGGTCACGGGACGGACGCTCATCCTCAAGCAAAACTATCGCAACACCCAACAAATAGCGATCGCCTGTACCGATATTCTGCTTGGCACAGAAGCAGGCGACTCTGAATGCTTGCAGCAAATTCCCTCTCTGCACATCGGCGACCCGCCCTTACTTTTATTGAGCAAAGACCAAGATCAAGAACTAGCCGCGATTCGCGATTTTTTAATAGACTCCGCCAAACGTTTTCGTCTTCCTCTGCATGGTAGCGCGATCCTTTGCCCAAACAACTACAGCGCTGAAACCTATGCCAAACATCTAACCCAACTAGGACTCAAAGCCAAATTTGTTTCAGGTAAAAAGATCGATCTTAAAGCTCCCTACATTAAAGTCCTTACCCTCTATTCCGCTAAAGGTTTAGAGTTCCCTTTTGTAGTAGTCACGGGATTAGCATCAGGTAATTTCCCAAGCTTCAATAGTGATTTACCTAACGAAGAACATTCTAAAATCCGCGATGAACAAAGGCGGTTATTTTATGTCGGCTGTTCTAGAGCCATGCGATCGCTCATGGTCTGTGGCTCCTCCTCCCATCCCTCTGAATTTATTGAAAACCTCACATCTCCCCACTGGAACCCTCACCCCCCAGCACCCTCTCCCATGAAGGGAGAAGGGGAGTAAGAACAATTTCTTGTTCCCCTCTCCCCCCTTGGGAGAGGGGCTAGGGGTGAGGGTCTTAGAAACTTCCACATAACGACAAACCTGCAATTAAAATTATGTCCTCAAAACTATCTCTGCAATTACAAAACCTGATCCAACAGCCTGAAGCCGTGTTACATACTTTTGCGGGCATGATTGTCGATGGGAATGTGGCGATCGACTGCTCAGGAGTCGAAGCCGCAGATATTAATGAGTCTCAATTGCAAATTCTCTTTGGAGAAATCCGTGAAAAATGGGACTTCATACAACTCGGTGAATCCCTCGATCCTGCGACTATGAGCGATTCTCTAGCAGAGAAATTACTTAATTGGTTTCAAAATAAGCCAGTCGTTAAAGTTAGTAATCAAATTATTAATCTTAATGATTCTCCCTCCACTCCATCTCTCAACATCTTTGCTCAACGCGATCGCATCATCAATGAATATCGCAGCTACATCGAAAGCTTTCTCAAAATCTCTGATCCGCGACTTAAAGAATTTGTCGAACAGGAGTTAAACAATGGACACCTCTGGACACCACCCCTCCTGCAACTAACTCCCGAATATCAAAAAGGACGAACTACCAGCGAACTCATTGCCGCAGGCATCTTACATTCTGACTGTTCACAATATTTCCGCACTGATAAAGGACAACCCTTTCACTTTCGCTATCACCAAGAACAAGCCTTTGAAATCGCCCATCGTCAAGAAAACTATGTTGTCACCACAGGTACAGGATCGGGCAAAAGCTTAACGTACATCGTGCCAATTTTCGATGACCTAATCCGTAATCCTGACCAAACAGGCGTTAGGGCAATTTTGGTATATCCCATGAATGCCTTAATTAATTCCCAACAAAAAGAACTAACCAAATTCCTCGAAAATGTTACGGATACTCATATTCGCGTTGAAAAATATACGGGACAAGAAAACCTGAGCGAGAAAACCCGCATCCAAAATGATCCCCCGCAAATCCTGCTCACGAACTATGTAATGCTTGAACTGATGCTTTCGCGTACCCATGAAGCAAAGTTTGTCAAATCCCCCAATTTAAAATTTCTTGTCCTCGATGAATTGCACACCTATCGCGGTCGTCAAGGCGCAGATGTAGCAATGCTAATCCGTAAACTGAAGCAACGGTGCGGTCAAAAGCTGATCTACATCGGTACGAGCGCCACCATGTCTACCCAAGGCGATCGCCATGATATCCGCAAGACGATCGCAGATGTCGCCAGTAAACTTTTCGGCTCGGAGGTCAAACCCAATCATGTGATCGATGAAACCCTCAAACGTTCCATTGATCGCTCTGAGCCTGACCTTGAAGAATTAAAAGCGGCGATCTCTAATCCCTTACCCGAACCATCAGATCCGCAAACCGATCTAAACCTCTTTCGCCAGCATCCCCTCCCCGCTTGGATTGAGATGAACTTTGGGCTAAAAGATGACAATGGGCATTTAATCCGTCGTACTCCCATCGCCATCTCTATTGGTGCAAAGCAACTCGCTGAACTGACAGGACATCCGATCTCTGAATGCGAACAAAAACTTACCGATGTATTGCTATGGGGCAGCCGAACAAAAGGTTTAACTTTTAGACTGCATCAGTTCATCTCACAAGGCGGTAGTGTCTATGCCACGATTGAGCCAAAAGATCAGCGATACCTTACCCTTGATGGACAATACAGCACCACAGGCGATCGCTTGCTGTTCCCCATCGTCTTTTGTCGCGAATGCGGACATGATTACTACATGGTGCGTTGCGATCGCGAAAATCATAAAATTACACCGCTACTCCCCAATGCGATCGACTTTGACCCCGATAACACCGAAATTCAAGAAGGCTATATCACCCTTGATGAGCCTGATTTATGGAGTGAGGAAGATGGCGATCGCTTGCCTGATAGTTGGTTTAAAGTTACCAAAAGAGGTGGACGGGAACCCCAACAAAAATATATTGATCGCATTCCGCAAAAGCTGCGGATTCTATCCAATGGAACGATTACCGATAAATTAACCGAAGGGATTCCCTGTTGGTTTGTCAAAAAGCCTTTTCGCGTTTGTCTCAACTGTGAAATTCTGCATGATGGACGCAAAGCCGAGTTTACCAAGCTTTCTCGACTTAGCAGTGAAGGACGCAGCAGTGCTACCACTTTGCTCTGTCTTTCTACTGTTGAAGAACTTAAGGCAAGTCTCGGTGAAAATAATCATGCTGCTAAAGTTCTGAGCTTTACCGATAATCGTCAAGATGCTTCATTGCAAGCAGGACATTTCAATGACTTTGTGCAAACTACATTTTTGAGATCGTCTCTATGTGCGGCTTTGGCTAAAGCTAAACTACTTACTCATGAGGCGCTGGCTCAGTCTGTATTCAAGGAAATGAATTTGCCCGAAGAGGAATATGCTAAAGAACCAGCCCCTTTTGATACCAGTAAAAGAAATGAGCGAGTTTTTCGGAACCTATTGGAATATAGACTTTACGAAGATCTACGACGCGGTTGGAGATTATTACAACCGAATTTAGAACAATGTGGCTTACTAGAAATCCAATATCAAGGATTAAGAGAAACTTGTAATGATGAAGGACTATGGCAAACTATTAAGCATCCTATCCTCAGTAAAGCATCACCTCAAGAGCGCTTTATTGCGATTAAGGAACTTCTCGATTTATTGCGGCGCGAACTAGCGATCGATGCTGACCTATTAGATGCAGAACGAGTAGATCGACTATACAAAGCAGTTACTCAATCTATTAGCGATCGCTGGAAATTTGAACTAGATGAAAATCTCTACAAAGCAAAATCGGCAATCTTCATTAAGGATAAGGATGATATTAGTTCATCTAGCAAAGCAAAGAGTAAATCATCTAGCAAATCAAATACAAAATCAAATTCACAGGAGACGATCGCCCTGAGTAAACGCAGTCGGATCGGGCGATTCTTGAGCAGCAGTGCTGCATGGTCATGGTTAACTGAATCACTCTCAGAGTCTGCCTATCAAGAACTACTAGAAAAATTAATTGCTGCTTTACGAGCTTCAGGGTTTCTGTCTGGAGATGCTAAAACCGTGCAGCTTTGTCTCGCTAAAATTGAATGGCACGCTGTCACCTTAGATCAAATTCCTGTTAGCTTACTCACTACCAAGCGGCTCCAAGGCAGCACTACTAACCAAACTAACACCAATAAATTTTTCCAAACCCTATACACAAGAAACGCAAGCGGCATTAAAAATCTCGAAGGTCGGGAGCATACAGGACAAGTTACTAATGAAAACCGCGCCAAGCGAGAAGAAGACTTTAGAAATGGCAAAATTGCGGCTCTATTCTGCTCGCCAACGATGGAGCTAGGAATTGACATCTCTGACCTCAATGTTGTGCATATGCGAAATATCCCCCCTAGTCCCGCTAACTATGCTCAGCGTAGTGGACGAGCAGGACGGAGCAATCAAGAAGCCCTCGTAATTAGCTACGCCTCCGTTGGCAGTGGACACGATCAATATTTCTACCAACGTCAAGGACAAATGGTTTCAGGGGTAGTTGAGCCTCCCAAACTAGAACTTGCAAACCAAGATCTCATGCAGTCCCATGTTTATGCGATTTGGTTGGCACAAACTGGTGTTGATTTGCAAAATTCCATGAATCAGTTACTAAACATGGATGTGCCAAATTACCCGCTCAATGATGATATTCGAGCCAGATTTCAATCTACAAGTACAGGCAATTCGCTAAAACAATGCATTGAATCTGTTCGAGAAGTCCTAGCCGATCAATTCTGTCAAGCTGATATTAATCGTGCTAGTTGGTACAATGACAACTGGATACGGCGTACCCTTGAAGATGCCCCTAATGCCTTCGACCGTGCTTGCCAACGTTGGCGAGATCTATATGCCGCCGCAGTCAAGCAAAGGGAAGAAGCCAGAAAGATTAGCGATCGCTTTGCCGCAGGTGGAATTAGCAATGCCGAGAGAGACAATGCTGAGAATCTAGAGATTGAAGCCAAAAGGCAAATAAACTTACTAATAGGCGCAACTAGTAACCAAAATCGCAACTTATCGGAACAGGAGTTTTCACCCTACCGATACTTTGCTACTGAAGGTTTTCTTCCTGGATACAACTTCCCCCGTCGTCCTATTCGCACCTATATTCCTTTTGATGGTGGCAGATTCATTTCTCGCCCTCGTAGTGTTGCCATCCGTGAGTTTGCACCCTCTAATATTGTCTATTACGAAGGCAGTAAATTCCAAATTGCTAAAACCAAAATATCTGTTGGTGGCATTCAAGATGAATATACACAAGCTGCTTTTTGCTATTCCTGTGGCTACTTCCATGAAGGACAATCTGGCTGGGAAAGAGAAACCTGTGAGAATTGCGGTGCAAAACTTGAGGATAAAGGTAGATTAAATGCCAAAACCCAGCGTTTACTGGAAATGAATACGGAATCAACTAAACGCCGTCAGCGCATTACTTGTGATGAAGAAGAACGCCTAAAATATGGCTACACGATGACCACCCATTTTCACTATGCCACAAACAAGTGCGAAGTTGCTAAAGTCTTAGTCAAAAGCGAGAAATCTACAGAATGCTTGATAGAACTTAGTTATGGAGAAACTGCCAATTTATGGCGCGTCAATCGAGGATTAAAAAATAACCGTGAAGAGATTGGCTTCAAGCTAAATCCTAAAACAGGTGAATGGGGTGATTTTAAAGGAGATCAAGCAGCAGGAAATCAAGTTACTAACCCTGAAGATTTACCCCATAACCAAGTTCTCTTAAAGGTACAAGAAACCTCCAATATTCTCGTAATCCAGCCCCAGAATATGCCCAAGGACAATCAGGATGCATTTCTCGCTACTTTGCAATATGCCTTGGAGAGAGCTATTCAAGCGGTATATATGCTCGAAGAAAATGAGTTGTCCTCCGAACGTCTTGGCAATGGTAAATATTTATTATTCTGGGAAGCTGCGGAAGGCGGTGCGGGTGTGCTATCTCAAATCATTAGTGACTCCAAAGCATTCCAACGTATTGCTAGAGAGGCGCTAGATATTTGCCACTTTACCGAAGATAAAGACAAGCCTGACTGTGTGAAAGCCTGTTATGAATGTCTATTGTCCTATAGTAATCAATTGGATCATGCCTTGTTTGATCGCCATCTAATTCATAACTACTTAGATAAGTTAACAACTAGCCTAATCGAGCGTCATTCTTCAGATATCAGCAGAGAAGAACAATTTCAAGCCCTGCTTGCACAAACAGATCCAAACTCCGATTTTGAAAGACAAGTTCTTCAGGAAATTTACGACCAGCATTACAAGTTACCTGATGCAGCCCAATACTTCATTGAAGAAGCAAATATCAAACCTGACTTCGTTTACTTAAATGAGAAAATTGCTGTTTTCTGTGATGGCTCTGTTCATGACTCTCCCGAACAAAGAAAAAAAGATCGGCGTGATCGCGACAATCTTAAAGACGCAGCAAACTTTTATGTATTAACTCTCCGCTATGACCAAGACTGGCGTTCAGAGATAAAAGGTCTAAAGTTGCACTAGTTTTTTATATTCCTTTAATTTCTTTCCTTAACAACTAATTTCAAACTAATAAATGGACTGATTTCAATGACACAACCTCCTCTCCCCCAACCTCAAAGCGATCGCACCCCAATCACCTTCGAGCAATACGATGAATAATACCAAAGCACAAAGAAGAGGCTACAGATAGTATAAAAGAAGAGAAGCAAAAGAGGAGTCAAAATGGCAGGAGTATATAAGCTAGAGATCAGCGAAAGTGAAGAAGAACTAAAAGAGATGCTAGGAAAACAAAAAACAGCATCAGACAAAGAAAGAGTGCAAGTATTGTATTTGCTGAAAAGTAAGCAAGCAGAGACAGTACAAACCGCCGCCCAACTAGTCGGCAGAAATCGAGTGACAGTCCAAGAGTGGTTGAAAGAATATAGAAAGGGAGGAATTAGCGGCTTGCTGAGGCACAAGCCGAGAGTAGGAAGAAAGTCAAAAGTCCCAGACTGGGCGCAAAAAGCATTGCACAAGCAATTGCAACAGGAGCAAGGGTTTAATAGCTACGGAGAGATACGACAATGGTTGCAAGAAAAACTGGGAATCGAAATCTCATACAAAAATGTCCATGACTTGGTGCATTGCCGAATGAAGGCAAAACCGAAAGTAGCACGTCCTTATAGCGCCAGCCAAAACCAAGAACAATGCGAAAACTTTAAAAAAAACTCTCTGAAAACTTAGCAATGATCGCATGGTATGTCGTGACCGTTTTGGGGTTAACGAGAAAAGTGCGTTTCTTTTGTCAAGACGAAACAAGGATTGGACTAAAAACAATCAGTGGTCGTAAAATCACGGCGCGTGGGATCAAACCCAAAGCAAAAGTCCAGTGGCAGTTTCAATCAACATGGCTATACGGTATCGTTGAACCTGCTACGGGAGAGAGCTTTTTCTATGAATTTAGTCATCTCAACACGGACTGTTTTCAAATATTTCTTGACCTTGTATCAGCGCAATTTGCGGACAGCATCATTCTCATGCAAGTTGATCAAGCTGGCTGCCATCGGGCTAAGCGACTACGAGTGCCAAGCAATATCATTTTTATTTTTCAGCCTGCACATTCTCCCCAATTGAACCCGATTGAGCGAGTTTGGCTATACCTGAAGCAAGGGTTGCGATTTGCTTTGCCCAAAAATATGGATGAGTTGCGCCTTTTAGTCAAGAATCGTCTCTCTGAGATGACTAAATCTGTCATCGCCTCTATTGTCGGTTGGGCTTCCATTCTTGATGCTCTATCTGTAGCCTCTCTTTTGTGATTTGGTATAATTCAGTCTCCTCGACAGCAGACATCAGTTCAGGTCGTGGGAGTGGAAGTTTAGAACTTTCTAGTATCTTTGCAGGAGTATCGGTTTGGATCAGTGAGTGTTACAAAGAGCGATCTAGCCCCACAAGCGCTATGATCTTGGCAAATTTCCCCTAGAGCCGATGATCGACAATCGCCAATACGCACCTGCAACTCAACGGAACCGCAATGCCATCTTAGATGTACTTTTACAGGTTTTCCCTAAACAAGGCACAGTGTTAGAGATAGCCAGTGGGACAGGAGAACATTCCGTCTTTTTTGCACCACATTTTCATCCTTGCCAGTGGATACCATCAGACCCTAATCCCATGGCGATCGCTAGTATTACTGATTGGCAAAAGCATTACCCATCTGACAATTTAGCCGCCCCCTTACAGATTGATGTCACCGCACTTCATTGGTACTGTGAAGATAATCTACAAAATAAAGACATTCAGGCGATCATCAATATCAACATGATTCATATTTCACCTTGGCAAGCCTGCTTAGGATTAATGGAAGGTGCGAAAAACCTTTTGTCATCAGTGGGGGGGATTTTGTATCTCTATGATCCATATAAACAAGATGGCAAACATACAAGTGTGAGTAATGCTGAGTTTGATGCAAGTTTGCGATATCAAAATTCTGAGTGGGGAGTGCGAGATCTTGAAGCTGTAATTACTGTCGCCGCCGCCCAAAAATTAGTATTGCAACAAATTCAACCTATGCCAGCGAATAATCTCTCTGTGATTTTTAAGATGCTTGATTAGGCTGGATTGAATGGTGTTACAAAGTATGATCGCCACTGGATCTTTTAGTGGCACAACACTATGATCTATCTACCCCAACTAACGGATAGTCCGATGGTAATTACGATATCGTCCTTTCCCTAAATACAGACAATTCAAAGTCTATCCACAGGCAATTTTCTATCTCAAAATCTAAATAATAAATTACAATTGACACTAAATTTAGTCCTGACCCAAACCGTTCGTGAACATCTATGAAAATTCTGCATGGTACTTGGATTCCCGATCATAGTGATGATTTTATCCAAACTGGCAATTTTTATATTTGGGTAGAGACGACGGAATCGAAGACGCTCACTCCAACCAAACGTAAATCATCAAGCAAATTATCTAGCAAATCAGCTAAGACGGAGAAAGTATCTGATGATTTATCGCCAAAACATCCTGCTAGTCTGGCGGAACTGGAATTAAAGTCATTTTTGTCTAACGAGCTAGCCATTAAAGATGAGCTTTTGCAAGAAAACAATTCTCAGAAATACAGTGCTAACAAGGCGGTTTTCCCAAAATATTTTTTATTACCCACAAGTGAAAATAAGCCATTACCATCGTTAGAATCCGCAAGATATTTAGAAATTGAAAGCCCTGAAAACTTTGATCTACAATATTGGCAAATTGATTGTTATCAGGTGACTACTTCCATCAAAACTGGTAGTTATCAATTTCGCCGAGCGATGAATGTTGTCAAGTTACTGAATGATTTACATTTCATCGCCATCAATAATCTTGCCGAAGTACAGCTAGGCTCGGATTTACTGTTTTGGTATCACTACACCCAAGCCTTCAAACAGATTATTCTCAAAGATCAATATATTCCTGCAATTAAGTATCGAGAACTTGAGGTTAAAGCACCTAAAGCAACTAAAACTCCTGCTAAAACATCTGCAAAGTCCAAAAAAGCAGCTAGTCAAGCACCAAAATTTGAGATTTATCCAGCTTGGGAAATCGTTTCTGAGCAATATGCCGAAGAGTTACAGCAATATGTCGAGTATATGCCCTTAGCTTGTGTGGCAGGATTTAGTGAAGTCGCGGGACATCCATTGTTTAGCGATCACCTCACTCTATTACAGCACTTCTCAGAATCAGTTCTGCATAGCATTCTCACCAATACTTCTTCTACAGCCCAATTTGAGAAACTAGTATCGGGGTCATTATTACAAAAATGTCTTGATTTTTCCGACAATCATTATACCGATGCAATTGTTTCTGGAGATTTTGCTCTAGAAGAGTACCAACAATGGCAAGCATGGAAACAAAAAATTGTTCGCACCCAGTCCGATTCTGCATTCTATCTTTGTTTTCAACTCCAAGCTCCACTTAAAGAAGAAGAACCTTGGCAACTGCAATTTCAAGTTTCGCCTAAACAAGATCCATCCCTGAAATTGCCATTAGCCGATTATTGGACAATGACAGCAGCCAAAAAGAAAACGTTTGAAAAACAGTTTGGCAAAGAGTTTGAGCAGAATCTCTTGTTAAATCTTGGTTATGCCGCCAGAATCTATAATCCAGTTTGGCAAGGGCTAGAAACCGATCGCCCGATAGGTTTAAGCCTCGATCTTGACCAAGCTTTTGAATTTTTGAAGGAATCAGCTTGGGTTTTAGAAGATGCTGGCTACAAAGTTGTTGTCCCTGCTTGGTGGACTCCTGCGGGACGACGACGCGCAAAAATAAAGCTGAAAGGTTCTAGCAAAAGTGCAGCAAGCTCTAAAACTCAAGCTAAGAGCTACTTTGGTTTTGATCAATTAGTGGAATATCAATATGAACTAGCGATCGGTGATGAAAGCATCTCGGCTAAGGAATGGGAACAGCTAGTTAATGCTAAAGCACCGTTAGTCAAGTTTCGTGGTGAATGGATTGAACTCGATCGCGATAAAATGCAAGAGATGCTCACCTTTTGGCAACAGCAGGGACAAGGCACATCAGAGATGAGTCTGATTGACCTGATGAAGTTAACCGCCACCGATCCTGACTGGGAAGTTGATCGCAACAGCACCCTTTCGGAAATGCTATCAAAGTTGCAAGACAAGCAGCAATTTGAACCAATCGAAAACCCTCTACAACTTAATGGAACTCTACGCGAATATCAAAAACGCGGTGTGGCCTGGTTGCAATATTTAGAAAATCTGGGCTTAAATGGTTGTTTAGCCGATGATATGGGCTTAGGTAAGACTGTTCAGATTATTGCGAGATTGGTGAATGAACGTGCTGAAATTATAGAAGTTCCCGAACCCACTAAAGCCAAAAAATCAACGAAAACAACAAAATCGAAGAAAATTCTTCCTGTCTTTGAATCGGTAAATGAGATCCCACCTACGTTACTGATTGCCCCCACTTCCGTTGTCGGTAACTGGCAAAAGGAAATCGAGAAGTTTGCACCACATTTGCGAGCGATCGTGCATCATGGTAGCGATCGCCTCCAAGATGCTGCCGCTTTTCAAGAGATCTATCAAACCCATGATTTGATTATTACTTCCTTTACCCTCATTCGCAAAGATGAAGCTCTATTTAGTTCCGTAAACTGGCATCGGATTGTCATTGATGAAGCTCAAAACATCAAAAATCCTAAAGCAGCCCAAACCAAAGCAATTCTCAAATTAGAATCAAAGCACCGCCTCGCCCTCACGGGTACACCTGTTGAGAATAGACTGCTAGATTTATGGTCAATTTTCAACTTCCTCAATCCCAACTACTTGGGTAAAGAAGCACAATTTAAAAAATCCTTTGAAACGCCAATTCAAAAGAATAACGATCAAGTCCAAGCAGGTGTATTAAAGAAGCTGGTCGAACCATTTATTTTGCGGCGCGTCAAAACCGATCAATCGATCATAAAAGACCTGCCCGATAAAATCGAACAAAAGCTCTATACCAACCTCACTAAAGAGCAAGCCTCCCTCTATGAAGTAGTGGTGAGAGATGTGGAAAAACAACTCAACGAAGTCGAAGGAATTCAGCGCAAAGGCTTAATTCTATCGACATTGCTGAAGCTCAAGCAAATTTGCAATCATCCGCGCCAGTTTTTGCAAGATGGTAGCGACTTTACAACTGAGCGATCGCATAAGCTTAGCCGTCTATCGGAAATGATGGAGGAAGTAATTTCCGAAGGAGAAAGCCTGTTAATCTTTACGCAGTTTACGGAGATCGGTGATGCTCTAGAAAAATACATCCGTCAAAAGCTAAATTACAACAGCTACTACATTCACGGTGGCACAAATCGTGATAAGCGAGAACGCATGATCACCGAGTTCCAAGATCCTGAAACGGAGCCTTCGGTATTTATTCTCTCGCTCAAGGCTGGCGGTGTCGGGATCACGCTCACCAAGGCAAACCACGTTTTTCACTTCGATCGCTGGTGGAATCCTGCCGTTGAAGACCAAGCAACCGATCGCGCCTTTCGGATTGGACAAAAGAAAAATGTCTTTGTCCATAAATTCATCACTATCGGTTCCCTAGAGGAACGCATTGATCAAATGATTGAGGACAAAAAGAAACTCGCAGGGGCGATCGTTGGAGCCGATGAGTCTTGGCTCACCGAGCTAGATAACGACAAGTTTAAACAACTCATTGCTTTGAATAAGAGTGCAATTATCGATTAAATCAAGATCGCGTGCTTTGCACGGCAATTTCTTAAAACTTTAGGAGTAAAACAATGGCAAAACATAGTCGGACATGGTGGGGGCAAAAATTCATTAGCGCCCTCGAATCTTTTACCGATTCAGGTAGACTCCAACGCGGTCGCGCCTATTCTGGAGACAGTCGCATTCTTCATTTTACTATTACCAAAGGACTCGCCACGGCAACCATTCGCGGTAACGTCAATCCTTATTTTGGAGTCTATAAAGAGCCTTTCTATGAGACTGAAATAAAAATGACCGCGATCGCTGCCAAAGACTGGACAAAAATTATTGCCAATATGTCCTCCAAGGCAAGTGTAGTCACAAGATTATTGCTCAATGAAGTCCCTGAAAATATTGAGGATAGCTTTACCTCCGTTGGTAAACATCTACTGCCCTATAGTCGCAAAGATTTTCATACAGAATGTTCTTGTCCCGATTATTCCAATCCTTGTAAACACATAGCAGGGCTATGTTACCGACTTGCTGGCGAACTAGATCAAGATCCATTTCTGCTATTCGAGATGCGTGGTATATCCAAAGAAGATTTACAAGCAGAACTACTCAAATCGCCCCTCGGCAAAGCCCTAGCATCAGAACTAGATCGCACTCTTGATCCAGAACCAGCAACCTCTTACTTCACCAAACCGCAAACTGTAGCGATCGCCGAAACTCCTACCCTCAAACAATTTTGGCAAGGAAATAAGCGCTTACCATCTGCCATTCCCTTTGCTACTCCCGCAAATGTATCGGCGATCGTGATCAAAAAACAAGGCGATAATCCCCCGTTCTGGCATAAAGATAATTCGTTTATCGAAACGATGGAAGAACTCTATGTTCGGGCAAGAACCAAGAATTCATCTCTGTTGTAGAACTTTCTGTCATTATGACCATAAGCTTGCCGCGATTAATACCATAAATTTGCCGCTACTGAGTTTGAAATACCGATTTCTCCGTTGGGTTCTCCTAGATTCGTCTCCTCAGATGGAAGCATAAGTTTGCCGAAAGTCTGGAATTACAAGTATAAGCTTGCCGAAAATCGTAAACTCTTAAAGCAGCCAAAAGCCTTGAGCAGTCTAGTGTTATCTTCCTGCTACATCTAGATTTTCTTCCCATCGCTAATTTTACCACTCCAGTCACAGACAAATTTTGCCTGTGGTTGGGCTAAATGGCTTAAGGAGACGGGATTTAGCGGACATCTAATACCGAAACGTAGATTGGCTATGTGTTAGAGACCCTTACCATAGATGTTGACACCATAAGTTTGCCGCAGCGGCAAACTTATGGTCATAATCACACTTATTAACTTTCCAGCATCAAAATCTCAACTTGTCATAGAAACATCTTAGAGCAAATAATCATACATTATTTGTCATTAAATTTATGTGAATGAGTATTTATGCTTAGTTTGGTTGACGTGTTTTCAAGGTTTGAGGCGTTTGCTCGGCGCGTTGCGTTATATTGTTGAGGTATCTGCCCGTTAGTTAGCTGTCGTTATGCAAAAATGGTTTAATACTGCTGGTCCTTGTAAGCCTGACATTCACTACATGTTGTCAGCGACTGAGCGCTTGCCTGAAATCGAACAACTAATTGCTCAGGAAAATTATTTCGTGCTCCATGCGCCAAGGCAGGTGGGCAAAACGACAGCAATGATTACTCTCGCACAGGAACTTACAGCTAGTGGCGCATATACATCAGTAATGGTATCGGCAGAGGTAGGGGCAACTTTTCCCGATGAACCTGAAAAAGCAGAAGAGATCATTTTAGCAGCATGGCGAGATGCGGCAGATTTCTGGCTGCCAGACGAACTCAACCCACCCACCTACGATCTAAATCAGTCACCACAGCGTATTGGTAATTTTTTAAAGGTATGGTCAGAGGCTTCACCAAGACCATTAGTAATATTCATTGATGAAATAGATTCTCTACAAAATCAAACTTTGATGACTGTGTTACGACAGTTGAGGGATGGATTCCCACGCCGTCCCCAGGGATTTCCTCAGTCTGTCGCACTAGTTGGGATGCGTGATGTGCGGGATTATAAATATGCTTCAGGTGGGAGCGATCGCCTAAATACCTCCAGCCCTTTTAATATCAAAGTGCGTTCTTTTACTTTGAGTAATTTTACTCTTGAGGATGTGAGGAATCTTTATCAGCAACATACTGATGCGACAGGGCAGGTATTTACGCCAGAAGCTGTTGATTTAGCTTTTCATTTGACGCAGGGTCAGCCTTGGCTGGTCAATGCGATCGCTAAGGAAATTGTAGAATATATTACTAAAGATCCATCTATTCCCATTACTGCTGAGTTAGTGAATCAAGCTAAGGAAGTACTCATTAAGAGACAAGATACGCATCTGGATAGTCTTGCCGAAAGATTAAGAGAAGATCGAGTCAGAGCAGTGATTCAGCCTATTCTCGCTGGGCAGGAACTGCCAGATGTGCCACAGGATGATATTCGCTATGTTTTAGATTTAGGACTTTGTACCAATCAAGATGGTTTGACTATTGCTAATCCTATTTATCAGGAAGTTATACCAAGAGTGCTTGCCTATGTAACAACTGCGTCAATAGGATATGTTCAACCAATCTGGCTAAGCGAGCAAGGGGAATTTTTGCCCAATCGCTTGCTAGAAGCGTTCTTATTATTCTGGCGGCAACATGGGGAACCTTTGTTTGGAAGTACACCCTATCCAGAAATTGCACCACATCTGGTGCTGATGGCTTTTCTCCATCGAGTCATTAATGGAGGCGGGACGCTGGAAAGGGAATATGCGATTGGTTCGGGCAAGATGGATATTTGTCTTCGCTATGGCAAAGTGACTTTGGGGATGGAGTTAAAGGTATGGCGTGATCGCAGATCTAATCCACTCAAGGAAGGATTATCGCAGTTGGATAAATATTTATCGGGATTGAGTTTGGATACAGGTTGGTTGGTGATCTTCGATCGCCGTTCTGGTTTGCCACCGCTAAGCGATCGCACTACGACTGAGAATGTCATCAGCCCCGCAGGAAGAGAAATTATTGTAATTCGAGGCTAAAGACTAATTGCTATGTCAATACCAGAGCCTATTTTAGTTATTTACAATGAACCGTCCAAAGCGATCACCGCCACAGATTTACGTCAAGCAAGGGTGGATGAATTTTTAGCATCGAGGTCTTTACAACCAAAAAGTCGTAAGGCTTATCAAGCGGACTTATGGATATTTATGGATTGGTGCGATCTGGCTTGGGTGGATGTGAGTCGGCGCAAAGTGACACAGTTTAAAACTTTTTTGTTGAAGGAACGCGAACTAG